>CALMKK010000364.1 GCA_937867135.1 uncultured candidate division Zixibacteria bacterium | reverse complement strand
GCTGTTGACCCAGAAACTGCCGTTAAGCGGGTTAAAAGATTCTTCAACCAGATGATTAAGGGAATCCGGCAGGGAATCGACCAGGAGCATGCGCCCCCAGGTGCCGTAGGGATTTCCGGCGCGGAGAGTATCAACCAGTATATAGTTGAATGTGGTATCAATAGTGGTATCCGGCGGAACGACTGTGGTGTCGATAGTCGTGTCCAACGAGTTAACGGTTTTATAAAAATCATGGAGTTTGTAAAAATCACCATAGATATCAACAAACACCGTTTCCGTATAATTGGCGAAAATCAGATTCATATGAGTTGAGTCGTAGGGACCGAAAATTTTCCAATGATACTCAAAAGGCGGCGGATTACGCGGGTAATCAATCGGATCCTCACCGCTCAAGACAATAGATACGCCATCAAGGACGCCGGTGCTGGTAACGGCGTTGACATAAGGCGATTTCAATTCATTCATAGAAATGCGGGTATTGGGAAAATGATTATTTTTCCGGAATAGCCGATTGGTAATGAGGGACTTGGCGTCGAGATTATCGATCGCCTGAAGGAAAATATAGGATGCTACATATTTGCGCACCGGATCCCGCACATCGGCTGACATTTTTACGGTTTGTTTTGTTCCCGGATTCTCTAGGTTAACCGTAATAACCACCCATGGAATAAGACTGTCGGCCGTATTCTGTATAAAGGCTTGCGGATCAGGACCCACCACAGTACTTTCAATCACCGCATAGCGGAAGAAGCGAATAAAGCCATCAACATCCGTACCATACCAATAAATGGCCGTATCCGAAGAAAATCGCGCTCCCTCCACCGGTATATTAACAAAGTCCACCAATGGCGGGATATTCGCTCGCGGCGGACCCTTAATTTCCTTGGAACACCCCCCAAGGAGATACAGGCCCAAGAACACGGCGGATATTATTATAAAACTCCGCTTCATATTATTCCTCCAATATTTTTCTCAAATGATGATTTCATAATTAGAATGCCAGCCCTATGGAAAATCTGTGAACCTGATTTAACCAGCCGAAATCCTGATAAGCGTAATCCACGGAAAGGTCCATATTGCCGCCAATCGGCAGACGAAGCCCGCCGCCGGCCGTGAAACCGTCGGAATCGTAATTCATTCTTTCGCCGACCCGAAGGCTGAACTTATCATGGAAGCGATATTCCAAACCGGCGTTGTATTTTTCAAGATTGTCGGATGGATGATTTCCTTCGGCCGCAAAAGTCAGCCGATTGGCCTGTCCGTTAAGCAGGTCGATCGATGCCCCAAATTTAAAGTTGATCGGAAGCGGGAAAGAGCGACTGATAAACTTCAAATCGGGACCGAAATTAGAAATCACCATGGCTATTTTGAAATTTCTGAAACCGGAGTTATAACAGGTGCCCACATCTGCGGACCATCCTGAGGCCGATACCAATTCCAGGTTTTCCTGGATGTACTTGGCCGTGAATCCGACCGAGAATTTATCGGTCAAAAACCGTCCGTAACTGACGGTAATGGCCATATCACTGGCGGAAAAATATTGAGCATTTCCATTCTGATCAACACCCATAGGGTGGAAATAGTCGGTGTAGAGAATATCGCCGGTACTTAGGGCATAGGCACCCAAACCGACCACGCCGCCGACCGTTTCAAGCGGAAATACCAGGCCGACAAATTCATAATTAATGTCCGCCGGCAAATCGATATGGGTAAACATGGCCTCCCGCCCATATACATAGGTCAACGCGGCCGGGTTGTAGTATATGGCCGACGCATCATTGACGGTAGCTGCATAGGCTTCAGCCATACCCATGGCGCGAGCCGAAACCCCCAATTCCAGGAAATTAACACCGGTCGTCCCCACCTTGGCCTGCCCAAAAACCAGTGTCGGCAGGATAAGTAATATGACTCCCGACAACAAACCGATGTAGTATCTATGAAACCTCATATACATTGTCTCCTTTGCGGATTCATTCCTTTATTCAATCCCGTTATAAGTTCATCTGCAAACCGAACTTGATCTGACGACCATAAGCCCAGTTTTGCGGGTTGCGATCATAATCGGTGCCGCCGGTTACATTATATCCGTCATTTTGCCCGGTATCGGGGCGTCCGGTATCGCTAAATACCGATTGCACATTTCTATTATTCAGAAGATTGTCAACCCAGAGAATGAACCGCCAGTTCAGTGAAGCCAATTTAAAATATTTTTCGAAGCGAACATCGAAATTGAGGACCGATGGCCGACGTAGAGAATTCTCATCAATATCCTGACCTTCCGGTACCGTCAGATTCGGATATTTGTTTCCCGGAGTAAACGGACGGCCCGTTTCAAAGGATCCCTGAACCGAGAAAGTCCAGCCATTAGGGATTCTGATTCCGAACAATTTCGGTTTCATGGTTTCCGGAATTACCAGCTGGATTCCGCATTTGAGGGCGTGCCGAACATCATTATCAAGCGGTTTTTCGGAGAGTGATTCGCGACTGAGATAAAAATCGGAAAAATAGGTGGTTCTGGTTTGCGACTGCTTACCGAAAGCAAAGGCGTAGGTGTAGTTAACTTCGCCGTTAATCAGACGACCGCCTCGTTTTTCAATCTGGACCTCGAAACCGCGGCTACGACCGTAATCTCGGTTCTCATATTGCTGAATGACCAAAGCACCTCCGCCTAATCTGACATTGGCGCTGTTGATCTTATCAAATTCATCCTTAAAATAGCCGGACATATCGATCGAATAATCTTGGGACATCGCATACTTGACGCCGAAGGAATACTGAATGGTTTTCACGAAATCGAGGTTATAGTTGCCGACAACATCGCTGGCCGATGCCGACGTGGTATTTCGGTCAAACATAAAGGAATATGAAGGCAATTGATAGAAATGACCATAGTTGAAATGAATTTTGGCCTTATCGGATATAGGATATGAGAAACCTATACGCGGCGAGATTTTGGTTCGGTCGCCTTTAATAATGCCGCTGCCAAGATCATCATTGGCCGCTACCGCTTCCAAACCCTGGGTTTGAATATAGAAATCATAGCGGAATCCCAAACTGGCAATCATCGAGCCATATTCCAAATTGTCTCGAATATATAACGCGCCACTGAGCGGCTTATAGTCGTAGAAATCGCGCAATTCGCCGATGCCGGGATAGGCGCCGTTGTCATCGCGGCCGCTATAAGGCTGCTCGAGGGAGCGGATATCTTCCTTTTTCAAATGCTCCTTCTGCAATTCAGCCCCGGCCTTGATCTCATGCGCACCCAGCTGGCGAAAAACGCGGGCTTCCAGCGAATATTGCTGTATTCTCCGATGATGCCAGAATGTGGTGGTTTCATAATTGCCGACATTAAGAAAATTATTCGTGCCACCGTAATCATATTTGCCGTTTCCGTTGACATCGGTGAAAGGCTCACCCGGATCAAATTTCTGATTCGGTGCATCATAAATACCGTTGCCGTTGCGATCGATAAATGGAATTCCCGGAACCCACGGCTCATACGGATAGGTATACCGGGAATTTCTATCAAGATCCTGATTCAGGACCGGATCCTGGGACTTAACGAATTGATCTATCCCGAATTCGTAAGCCCCGTCATTATTGACATCAGTGAAGGGCTCGCCAAGATTTACGTCGCCGTCAAGATACGGCTCGGGATCGTGGCTTCCTATGACGTCTCTTCTATTGGAATCAAATTTGCCGTTACCATTGGTGTCATATAAATAATCGCCGGCATCCCAGGTGCCGTTTCCATTCACATCGACATATGGTTCGCCTTCCAGAGCACCGCCCCTGGAACCGTTATTGAATCTAAAATCGGACTGATAGGTATAACCGGCCTGGGCATTGCTGGTATAAGGGCTGTTTCCGTAAGTATAAGCCGGTCCCGAGAAATCGCGGCCGTAGAGCATGGTATCGGGGAAAGCATTTATAAGCGGTTCCGGCGCATCGTAGACACCGTTACCGTTTCTATCGTCAAATCTCTCGAACTCATAATAGCGGAGAAATTTATCGGGGTTCAGACCTCGGCCCGGATTGTTTGGATCTCCCGGCTTATAAGAGACATCGCGGTCATAATATGAGGCCCTCAGATAATAGTGCATATTTTTCGAAAGCTGATGAGTGAGTTCAAGTGAATATGACTGCCATTTAGTCTCTCCGATCGGAGCGGTATTGGGCGTATAACGATACCGCCAATCAAAATACGTAAAATGATTGACGCTCGACTTATACGAAAAAATCATCTTCAAATTATTAAGCGGCTTTATAAGAAGGTTGCCGTTCAGGCTGTAATCGTTATTTTGCCGATCGGGAATCTTTATTCCCATTAGATTGAAGGTCCCGTAGTTCATGGCCGTGGATGGGGTCGCATATTTGTCATATGAATAGGGGGTTCCGCTTTTGGTCATCTCCGCATAAAAGAAATAAGTGATATCCTTATCCTGCAGGAAATTCAATCCCAACGCGGGAAATATTTTATTGCGAAGAATCGGATCCGGGCCGCTGACCGTAAACGAAACGTAATCGAAATTTTCCGAATATTTGTTTAATTTGGAATTCCCAAAATCATCGGTAATATATTGAACGGCCATGTTGGTTTTATCCACGGAGCCGGTTTGAGTGGTAATCTGGACGATACCGGATAGGGCATTGCCGTACTCAGGATCAAATCCGTCCTTAATAATATTGATTTCTTGAATCGAGCCGGACGTCAGCGACAATCCCAGCTGGGATGGCCCTTGTCCGCCCAACGGGTCGCCGATACTGACGCCGTCAACAATATATGCCACCTCACCGGCGCGCCCGCCCCGGATAATAATTTCCCCCTGCGAAGTGGTTACCACACCGGCCGTCGCCTGAAGCAATTTATCGACATTTTGCACCGGCATGGTTTTGATGGCATCGCGGGAAATTGTCACCTGGTTGGCAACTTCATATTTATTAATCACATCGCGATCCGCCCGTACCCTGATGACCTTTCCGAGATCGGTAACGGCCTTTGTCATTTTGACATTAATTTCCGTGGTCAGGTCCGCCTTCACCTCCACATCAGTCACCTGCACTTCGCTGTATGATACGGAAGTCACTTTAAGACTGTAGGTGGTAGGGGGAACAAGCGTTATCATATACTTCCCGTCAGGATCGGTCATTGCGCCCTGCTTGGTGCCCATTAGAAGCACAGAGGCGCCGGGGATCGGCTCTCCCGATTCCTGATCAGTAACAACTCCTTTTATTTTGCCGGTCGATCCGGCAATTGCGAAGGAAGCAGCCATGAGAAGCCCGGATAACACAGCCACGATGATTAGTATCTTCCTGGGCAATCCAGTCATCTTCCTCTCCTCCTCATATCTATTTTTTGTTAACTCTCTTTTCATAAACCTGCTCTTGATATGAATATTGTACTCCATTCTTAATCGAACTTATTCCGGGGGATACAATGGAGCGTGAGGTTCTTCTCCACCGCCGATGGCGTCACCTATTACCGCGATGCCATTCCTCCCACCCAATCCTATTTTCACCCATAGGATGTAAAAATATCTCCGAAACAGGCCCTAAGTCAAGCGATTTTTTCCTTATTTATGACCTGTTGTTTCTGTTATATCTCTCCTCAATAAAAGACATTATCCATTTTCAATCTGTTTAATATTATCTTTTCTTTAATGGTGTTTTTTTTAGGTCTGTGACAACCGCATTCCATTGGGCAATTTCGGATTCGTCAAAATTGAAAAGTCCAAACTCAATATTCAGATTTTTTGAGAAAACTTGTGGGAATATCGGCGCAAAATCTGCGATACCTATAATTTCCGGGAATGGAGAAAGGCTTTGGGTTTGGCCGATTGCCTCGCATTCCAAAGCGCCATTGATTTTAATTGAACTTTGATAAATGAACCAATTCCCTCGGCGACGCTGAGCCCCGCCGGCAATCTTAAGTCCCTCTGCGACAATTTCATAACGCGACAAAGAAGAAAAACATGATTTAAACGAATGAACGCCGCTTTTATTAAAATTAATATCCGATTGCTGAGACCAAGTCGCTTTCAAACCGATTTTTTCCAAAACTGCGACAATCGATTGGGAAATAGCGATATTGGCGGCCTTGAGACTTCTTCCCTGTTCCGGGAAAAGATGCAGTGACCCTATAAGACTGAAAGTAATTTCGGTGTCTTCGTGATATATGGCTCGTCCGCCCGTGACTCTTCGAATTACAGGAAATTCCGGAGGAAGCAGCGACCAATTTACTACTCTGTCAGGATTCTGATTATATCCCAGGGTAATGGCGGGGATTCTCCAGGAATACAACCGCAAAATTGCCGATGCGGCAAATCGACCGGTCCCGATTGATTCAAAAAGCCAATAATCGAGGGCCATATTGGCATAAGGGTCCTCATCCGGCGTAAACAGAAATATCCCTGATGTGCAATTCATTTATCAGCTCTGCCGGGCAATATATCCCATTTTAGGACCAAGTCAATCCGGCATGGCAATCTTTTATCTTCTTCTCGAGCGACACCATGAAATTTTCCGCTGTGGCCATCGAATATTCTCCTGAAAAGCAATGCCGTGGATTTTTTGTAAGTGCTGATAAAATATTGGTTTTGTTCGACGTCGACGACGAAGCTAATCGAGTCATTTAAGGGACGGGCCGATTTTCACGGAGATTACAAAAAACACGCCCAGGAGGACTTGAACCCCCAACCTTCTGGTCCGTAGCCAGACGCTCTATCCAATTGAGCTATGGGCGCATTTTTTCAAGCAAGATTTAATATATTCAATAAGGATAGAGACTGTCAACCAAAAAAGGGCCTATTTTTTAGATACTAAATAGATTATGGCGACAGCCAATAAAATAAAGATTATAAAAATAATAAATAGATAAGAGGATTTTCTTTTCGGCTCGACTCCCGGAATTTCCCCGGTTTTTTGGTTCATGCTGATTAAAGATTCCAATACCTGATTTTCTCTTAAGAGGGCCCCTTCATTTTCGATTGAAACCGTCACCGGGGCCACTTTTTCGCCGGAAACTTTTTCGTTCAAATCATCGATTCGCACCGCCACAACTGTAACGTTATCTTGTCCGCCGCGATCATTAGCCAATTGAATAAGATTCTCGACAATACCATTGACATCGCCCCGGCAATCTTTAACGGCCGCAAAAATATCGTCATCGTTGACATAGCCGCACAACCCGTCGGTACATAAAAGATATATTTCACCCGGCGAAAGCGGCTCGGACCGAAAGTCAATTTCAACCCGTTCGTTGACGCCCAGGGCGCGGGTTATGACATTGCGGCCGATTATTTTCTCGGCTTCCGTTTCGGAAAACTGGCCCGATTGTTTCAACTCGGCAACCCAGGAATGGTCGGTGGTCAGCGGCACCAATCCAGTGGAGAGCAAACGATAGGCTCGGCTGTCACCGACATGCGCAATATTTACAAAATTATCGTCCACCGCCAACGCCACCACCGTCGTTCCCATTCCGGCCAAATCGCTCCGAGAACGGGAGCGAAGGTAGATACTTCGATTGGCCAGGCGAATCGCTTTTACCAGAAGGGCTCCCCGTTCCGAAAATGGGACATCCAAATGCAGGTCGGGATCTTGCATAATTTCCGAGGCCAACCCGGTAAAACAATAACTAATTATTTCACAGGCCTCTTTGGAGGCCACTTCCCCGGCCTGATGGCCGCCCATCCCATCACAAACCAGAAAAAGATTGGAATCCGGGTCAATCCGTAATGAATCCTCGTTGCCACTGCGAACCAGCCCTATGTCACTCCTGCCGCCGACGGAAATCTTGAGAGCCAATATATCTCCACTGAGAATTGTTGAATGATATATGCTTTGGAAAATAAACTAATTGAATTTCTCAAACAAGAAAAAAGTCAAGACATAAAAAAAACAGAAAAGCCCCGTAGTTGGGGCTTTTCAATAGTCAAAAAACTTCGAATTATTTATTTCATCAAGATCATTTTCTTGACCGCGCTCACTTCACCTGCCGAAAGGCGGTAAAAATAAATACCGGTGGACAACGATTCCCCCGAAAACCGAAAAAGGTGGTTTCCGGCCGATTGGCTACCGAGGTCATATGCAGCCACTCTTTGTCCGAGAAGATTGAAAATTCCCAGAGTGACCTCAGCCTTGACCGGCAGAGTATATGATATAGTAGTGGAGGGATTAAAAGGATTGGGGTAATTCTGGTGCAGGTCGAACCCGGTCGGAACAGCCTCCGGCGCTTCCGGAGCATCGGTAAGAACCACATATGTTTTTACACTATCTTCAACATAGATCGAAGTATCTATTCCGGAACTGACTCGGAATATCACGACATCGCTGGTATCCTCAAAAATTAGCGCGGGAATGAGAAGATCGAATTGTATCATCGTCGTACCATTCGGGAGAGCATAGGAGAAGCCGAATTGCGGCCTTACGATCCATCCGTTTGACGATACTCCCCTGATAGTATAATAATCAATCCCCTGCCCCGTGTTTTTAACGGTGACCGAGTATTTCACGGTGTCTTTGGGGGAGACATATTGGCTGATAGGCGAAGATATCAATTCCATACTGATTGTCGCCGAGGCCGAGAGATTCACTTCTTTGGGGATATCCAGCCCCGTCCAGATTGATGAATCCGGCCCGTGCTTGACCGCCAGGCGGCCATTTATGGTGAAATCGATCAGATCGCCCAATTCTGCCCCCTCATCGACCGACGACGTTGTGGCATCATCTCCATAGACAGGGAGAAAGCCATATTGCCCGGCATTCTCAACGGTGTCGCTCCCGCATAGCATCCCCTGCGGATCATAGGCGTTAATGACCGAACCGATCGGAATGGCACCGCCATTATATGAACTGGCCGATCCGTAAAAATCGGTCCAGACATTGGTCGGAATCACTTGCGCCGATAATCCGGATATCAAAAAAAGACTCATACCTCCGGCAACCAGTATTTTCAGCAACTTTTCTATCACTTAATTCACCTCTCTCATCCGGTCCGGCGATCGCCGGACCGGATTGAAGTTCAAATTAATGCAACTACTTCATTAAAACCATTTTTCTTGTCTGTTCAAAACCGGAGGTTTTCAAACGATAGAAATAAATCCCTGATGCCACCGGCTGGCCGTCGGAACCAGTGCCATTCCAGTTTATCTGGTTTTCGCCTGCCTGACCCATACCGTCAAAGACAGTCGCCACTTTATTTCCGAGGATATTGAAAACCTCCAGAGTGGCAATCGCGGCGGCGGGAAGATTGAATGAAATAGTCGTCGACGGATTAAACGGATTGGGGTAGTTCTGCCCGAGAGCAAATCCGGTCGGAAGCAACTGCTCGCCGTTCTTGGAAGTCAGATTGAAAAGCTCCTGGCTGGCCCCATTTTCGGTCCAGGTAATACTCTGGCCTGTTGCAATGCCGTCAACCACCAGGGCAAAGGTCTCCCCTTTGACCGGGCCTTCTTTCACGCTGGTCGAAGGATCGTCACCGTAAATTGGCATAAATCCGAATTTGCCGCCATGTGATACGGTTGCGGCGCCGACAATTCTACCGTCACGACTGACAGCCGTCACGGTCGCTCCCTGCGGCAGAGCCTTGTTATCCAGTTTCAATTGATATGAGTAAAGATTCATCCAAACCTTGGATAAGGAAATGCGGTTTTCGGAAGTGGCACGATCGGCTTTTGCCAGCATTTGCGGGAAAATGACTTTCGGGCCGACACCGGGATAAATCAGCATATCATTATCTGAAACCCTGAGCCAGTAACCGAATCCCGGTCGCATCATGGTTAAAGTTGAATAATCCGGGAGTTGCGGATCATAAGTCTGGGCCGTCACGTCAAATCCCAGGGCCACTACCAAATTGTCCAAAATCGAATTCAGGGCAAATGGGGTCGAATCGGGTTCATTGGGAAGGTAAGAAACCAAATTCCAGCCCGCTTCCAGTTGAATTGGCGTCGTTGCCGCCACCGGCGTTCCGGTCACGTCAAGGGTCGTGTCGCAACTCATCTTAACCCAATAGCCGTGGAAATGATCGGCACTCCAAAGTGTCGAAAAATCAGGTAATGATGGGTCGTAGGTGAAACCGCCCTGTTCGAATCCCATAACGACTTCCAGACAACCTGAGATTGACTCAAACAATTTCTGGATATCATCATCGGGGGTGTCAACATTCCAAGAAATCAGGTTCCAGCCCTCTTTCAGGGCAATGGTTTTGGTTTCGACCGGGAAGATATCGAGGCAGACCTGGAAACTGGCGCCCTTTTCGGTCCAAACCCGCGGGCCATTGGCCGCGGCCGGATATCCATTAATAAAGAATGTAATTGTATCGCCGGGTTCGGCCCCGTCCGGTTCAATAGTATATGGATCATCACGATAGACCGGCATAAAGCCGTAACTTCCAGGTGTCGTTACAAAATAGGTTCCGCAATGGGAGCCATTGGGGGCGAATGCATCCACAACCGAACCGGCCGGAAGCGGAACGCCATGATAATAATTATTGTCACAGTAGAAATTAACCCACTCCGGTGTCGGCGTGACCGGCGGAACCGGTGTCAGAACAATATCAAAGCCGATTTGGCCGTATTCGATATTGCTTAACAAACCTGGATAATAACCTTCTTTATAGGCATAGGCGTCGAACGGGTAAATCCCCATGGAATGACAGGCAAATTGTCCATTCATATCGGTAAGATGCGAAGACATCAAGGAACCGCCGGGGAAGTTATTCCAGAGTTCCACCGTCGCCCCTTGGATTTCATTACCGGCCGTGTCAATAACCCGACCGCAGACATATCCGGAATCTATGCCGATAACGACACCGCCCGGGATGAATGTCGGATTAATCGCATTGGCGCCGGAATCGGCGAATTGAACTTGCATCGATGAATCAATGGACACAAAGGTCGAAATCAACGAGTCCGTGACGGTGAAATGCAGCTTTGCCAAAAGACCGCGTCCCACCGGAATTGGCGGAGTAATAAACGGCGAAACCAAAATATGGCATTCTCTCAAATCATTATCGAAGGAACCAACTTTGGTATCTACATAACTGACCCGCGTCCCGTCAAATGTAATGGAATCCATCGTTATAAAAGATGAGCTCCACTTCAGGGGGAGATTGATAGCCCCCAGGGACTGCACATTTTTGAAATAAATTGACACAGCCACGGGGTTGCCGGGAATGGCGGGAACGGTCGAAATCCAAAGGGAATCCTCCGTATCGGGTCCGCCCGTTACATTAAGTACAACCGGCACTCCCAGCCGCCGTACCCCGACTTCACCCGTATCTTCCAGAACAAAAATGGTATCGACATAAACCCCGGGATTAAGGCCGCTGGCATCTATAGTCACCGGGACTGATGCGGGCGTCAGCTGAGAATAGGGGTAACCCCAGGGGCATTGTGTAATCAGCCAGGTGCAATTGGATTCAAGATAAAATGGCGCAGGACAGCCATGGGTTTCGAAAATATAAATTGAATCGACTCTAATTTCGCCCTGCATCATGGTAAAGTTGAACGAAGCGGGCTCAGCGGCATAATCGCGTTCAAAGCAAGTGGTGTCGATCCTGATTGATATGATTGTGGTCCGGGGCGAATTGGCCGCTGAATCGGAATAGACAAAAATCGTATCAAGATACAATCCCGGCGCTAAACCATCGGTCTTTATTTTCACGGGAATGCTCTTTGGTGTGATCAGCGGGCTGACAGCCGCAGTATCTGGCTCGGCCAGATCTCCCGAAAATCCGGTTCTGAAGGGAATGTTAAGACCCCGATCCTCAAAAACCATTATGCTGGTATCGGGAATCGCATCCCCCTCATGGATATGATATGGGATAAAAAATGGTTCCACCGAAATCAGGTTCGGTGTCGTATCCGGCAAAATGGTCAGCATAACCGGCACGGCCACGGGGAATTTTAATAATGAATCAGGAAATCCATAAAAAGAAATAGTATCAAAATATTGTCCCGGTGCCAGTCCCATGACGTCAAAGCGGTAGAGCAAGGACTCCGGCGTGGTATAGGGACCGGAGGCATTCGGTACCAGCCACGGCTGGTTATTAATCGCCATGAATTGAATGGATTGGCCATGTGTCTCATAAATCCACAAATTCCGATAGGCTACCGTGTCCGGCGGCGCAATGGAGATATTTAGACTTGACGGCGTCACAGCCAGGATTGGCGGAACCGCCTCAATTGTAATCTGAACCGGTATCTTCAATGGTGAATTAGTGACATTGTCCGCCATCACCTCCACCGTGTCAATATAAATGCCGGGAGTAAGGCCGGCCATAGGATAAATCCAAATGGTATCCGGGGTTAAGAGCGGCGAAAATTGCATCGTGTCGATTATCAGCCAGTCCGAAGAACTGTGGGTCCAGAATTCTAAATTAGCGCCGCCCTGTTCGGAAATTAGTATCGTATCAATATGATTGTCGCCTTCAGTGAGGATAGTATCGATCATAGTTTTGGATGATACCAGCGTCCCGGCCTGTTCAACATTAATGACCGTAATCACAATAGTCTCGCTATCGACAATGAATCCGTCGCTGGCATAGAAAGTCACATTGTAAATTCCGGCCTGAGTGGTATCAGGATGGAATTCAAAGGACCCGGTCCCTTCGCCAAAATCGACGAAACTGGCATGGGGCGGCAGGAATGAGGAAGAAAGTCCGGGGGGCCATCCGTCCGGATCCGTTCCGGTGACATCAAAGGCCAATGTCGCGCCTTCGTTTACGGATTTATTGCCGACGGCATTTAAAACCGGCGGACGGTTGACATTGGTGACGGTAATAGTGACCAATTCTGAATCCGCCAGGGTCCCGTCACTTGCTACAAAAAGCACTTGAAGACTTCCAGACTGTTCATAATCGGGATTGAAATCAAATGTTCCGCTATTGTTGTGATTGTCTGCAAAAGTCGCATTGGCGGGAAGCGGCGCGGCCGTGAAACTCACGGCATCACCATCGACATCGGAAGCCGTGACATTGAAATGCAAATTGGCAATTTCGGCCACGGTTTTTGGCCCGATGGCCGCCAAAACGGGCGCCCGATCGGTATTGGTGACCGTAATTGTTACCAGTTCCGAGTCGGCCAACTCACCATCGCTGGCAATAAAAAGAACCTGGTAACCGCCGGCCTGAGTATAATCAGGGGTAAAATTAAAAGACCCGGTGTTATCATGGTTATCGGAGAAAGTAGCATGATTTGGAAGCGGCGCGGCGCTCAGAGTTAAGGCATTTCCATCGGGATCACTGGCCGAAACTGCGAAATTCAGCGTCGCATTTTCGGCGACAGTCTTCGCACCAATGCCATTTAAAACGGGGGGCTGATTCGGCGGCGGGGCGCCCACCTGCCAGCAATTTTTGGCGTTCCCTCCGGCGAAAGTCGGCAAAGGTTCTTCAAACACCCAATTATAGGTCGGATCTGAGGCAACCCCCGTGTCGATGCAAAAGGTTCCCATTGCACCCTGAGCGATTGTCACTCCGCAATGCAACAATTGGTGCTCGCCGCTAAGCTCAAAAGAATTGCCTGAAAGGGCGGCTCCGGTGACGTTGAAAAGATCGCCAAGTTCACCGGGAATCACGGTGTTCGTTAGGTTGCCATCCCAGCTTTCCGCGTAAGTCGTGTAAAACAATTGCTGTAGCGCTTTGAAAGCGGGATCGACCCACGTTGATGTATCGGTCCAAGTGACGTTCGTTACAGTACCTGTCCCCGAAAAAACGAATGGCATTGAGAATGCGCCCCTGGGATCGGTATTAGTCGCATAAACATCGACATAAAACAGCTCATTGGGATCGATAACCTTGTTTTCCCCTACGACCGTTACTCCGGGTCCGGATATGTCGTAGCGGAATTCCATACTGGCATATGCCTGACCGGAAAAGACTATTATCAGGCCGATCGCCAGAATCATCCAGCAACGTTTCATTTTTTGCTCCTGTTTTGTTTTGAATATTTTGAATTCTGATTTTTCAATTTACCATTCGGGGGGTATACATTTAAAAATTTAGTAGAATTGTCATAAGCAGCACTTTCATTGCAAAATAAACGGCACATATTCCTTCCACTTCCCCAAAACCGCATACTTTTAGCCGCTAAGATTGTTTGTTCAGCAAACTTAATACCAGGGCATCCCAAAAAGTAATTCTATCGCAAGTAAATTAAAAGGCTCAGCAACATTAAAATATAGCAATCAAAATTTTTGTCAAGTTAATTAGCAGTAAGCAGATACGCAAAATGTTGCATAATTTCTGGCTCAGTCTGCATTATCTTCTTTGTGCTTCCATCGCCTCCATGAGAGCAAAATAAGTATAAGTACGGCCCCCGAAAGGTCGGCGGCGAAATCGGACCAATCGCGATGTCGGCCCGGGACAAAACCCTGATAAGTCTCATCGACCAGTGCAAAAATAACCCTCACCAAAAAAGCCAGTAATGCCGCCAACCTGGGGGAAAGAGAACGTGGGAAGTGAGAAAAAGAGCGAAACACAAGAGCGCTGAATATTGCATATTCCGTAAAATGAAGGATTTTATCTAATTGGACCGATCGTATGCGAGGCAAATTTAAATGGGATAAAGATGAGAGACCCAAAATAAGCCCTCCGTATAGTATGGCCGGCAGGTGATATTTTAAGAAATTTCTCATTGTTTCCTCAAATATTGCCACAAGGCTACCACTTTATTTAATCGTGAGCAACAAAAAACAATTCGAATCTAAAAAACCACATGTCAATCATGCGCCTCCAAATTTTATATTGACTTGGCGGGCAGGACCTGATTAATAATAATTAAAAGCGAAAATCATTTTTCAATATTTTGTGATCCGAGGAAAGGAACCGGTAAGCAAAATGGCCAAGAAAGAAGATCCGTCCCTTTATCCGACCCCCGCATCGCTGGTCGGGAATACTGTTTACCTGCGGGCAACAGAGGCCGATGACGCCGCCATCACTTACCTCTGGCATCTTCATACCGAGCCTCAGTCGCAAACATGCCATCAAGCCATGATGGTGACTCCCAAAGAAATGGTGGAAGCGGCCAAAAAGAGGGAAAAAAAACCGACCGAAGGGGATTTTGTGATTGTCCGCAAGGAGGATGATAAGATAGTCGGCAAAATAAGATTTTTTAATCTGAATATGCTGAATCGCTCCGTCGAACTGGGCTATATTGTCGATCCCGAAGAGCATAAAAAAGGTTTCGGCAAAGAAGGCTTGGCGATACTGGTCCGCTATCTTTTTATTTATCTGGACCTGAACAAGGTTTACGCACAAACTGCCGCATTTAACACGGCGTCGGTCAATTTGTTAAAAAGTCTCGATTTCAAACTTGACGGCACTCTGCGGCAACATCATTTTTATCGCGGGACATTGCACGACGATTTATTATTCTCGCTGCTTCGTTTCGAGTGCGGCTTTCTGGGAGATATTTAGCGGGCGCGGCCTTTGAAATTCCAATCCCGGAATTAACCTAAAAATACGTATCATATTGCGATAAATTGCCACAAAAAGGAGCTGGGATGAAAGTCATCGATATACTCAAGGTCAAGGGAAATAAAGTCGTAACGATTGATTCGCACAAGACTGTCAGGCAAGCGATGGATCTCATCACTGAAAATTTCATCGGAGCATTACCGGTGATGAAAGAAAACCGCCTGGCCGGGATCATTTCGGAGCGAGATATATTGAGATTGATTCAACAAAAGGGTGATGCGGCTCTGCAAATAAAAATCGGCGATGCTATGACCACGAAACTGATTGTCGGCATTCTCGACGACGATCTGGAGCGGGTCGAGGCCCTTATGACCAATAACCGCTTCCGTCATCTCCCCATCATGGATGGTCCGAATCTCGCCGGGATTATATCGATTGGCGATGTGGTAAAGGCCCATGTCAAAGATCTTAAAATCGAAAATCTCTATCTCATTGACTATATCACCGGAAAATATCCCGGGTAGTTTCGATTTTTCGGTGATTACTGAAGCTATTTAAGGAGTCTCCAATCGGAAGACTCGCGGTTGACAATTATCAGCTTAATCTTTTAGCTTATTTTCGCACCTGACAAATCAGGCTCTTCAGATAATATGATTCCGGGAAATAGATGGAAATCGGATGATCCGGGCTTTGGCGGACCGAATAGCGGAGGTCGAGACGAAGATTGTTTTGGACCGAAGCCCGGCGCAAAGTGACAAGCAGGTCCTCTTCATTAAAAAAAGATGAGCAGCTGGAAGTGACAAAAAAACCGCCGTCCTTGACCAGCCTCATGGCGGCCCTATTAAGGAAATGATGAGCCTTACGGCCGGCCTCGAAATTCCCTTTGGCTTTTATCAGCGCCGGAGGATCGATTACGACCATATCATAATCCTCATTTCCGTCGCCCGAAAGATATTGAAAAACATCGGCACAAAGCGTTGTCATAGATTCCGGCGCGAATCCATTTAATTCTGCGTTTCTCATACAGAGGGCCAGCGCGGCTTCGGAACTGTCGATATTATGCACGGTACGCGCGCCATCAGCCAGCGCCGCAACGCCGAATCCTCCGGAATATGAAAAAAGATTGAGCACCTTCTTGCCGCGCGACAATTTCCCGACCAGATTCCGCAAATCCTTCTGATCCAGATAAAATCCGGTCTTCTGACCCTTCCAGATATCCGCCAGATATTTTCGCCCGTTTTCCGTAAATTCAACCTCTTCCCTCAAGGCTCCATAGCAAACAGAAATTATATCCTCAAGGCCCTCCTCGCGGCGCACGTTTAAATCGCTCCTCTCAACTATGGCCGCCGGCCGGAATTGATCGATTAAAACGCCGATAATTATATCCCGCATCAAATCCATTCCTTTGGTCGAAATCTGAATCACCAGAACGTCTTTATATCGATCTACGACGAGGCCGGGGAGCATATCCGATTCGCCGTAAACCAGGCGAAAGCCGGTGGTAATATTATCGATTCCGAACCCAAGAAACCTGCGGTAGTCATTGGCCCGCGCCATTTTTTCCCGAATCCAGCCCGCATCTATTGTGGCCGGGCCGAATTCAAACGCTCTGACCGCTATGGTCGTACGATTGGATAATGTTCCGGTGGCGATAATGTTCCCGGCACTGTCGGCCACCGATACCAGCGAGCCATGAGGAATCTCATTCGGAATATCCATCAGCGCACCCGAAAAAATCCACGGGTGACGTTGCAAGACAGTGCTTTCTTTGCCGGGTTTTAATCGCAATACAGGATACATATTTTTACCGAAATATTTAGCCGCCATTTTCAAATCGGGGTGAGAGGATTTGAACCTCCGACTCCTTGCTCCCAAAGCAAGTGCGCTAACCGGGCTGCGCTACACCCCGGGTATCTAAAGCAATATATCTTATGATGATTTCAAGTCAAGGATTTTGCCCCCGTGATCCATCAAATTGAGGTATCTTGTTTTCCGCTGTCTTTCATTAAATTAAAATGAGTTATCAACAGGTCCCGGGCTTTCATCAGAGCCTTCCCCCTATGGGAGAGAGAGTTTTTCTCGGCAAGACTCATTTCGGCGAATGTCTTCTTCGCAGGCGGATAATAAAAGACCGGATCATATCCAAAACCGGATTGACCGATTTTTTGAGTTTTAATAATGCCATCGACCCTTCCCTCGACCGTCTCGATTTCGCCGGCGTTCCAGGCAATGGCAATTACGGTTCTGAAATGGGCGGCTCGTCGGTCCTCCGGAATCCCTTGAAGGTCCTGCAGTAATTTTCTATTGTTATCATCATAGGTGCATCCGGGACCGGCGAATCGGGAGGAATATACCCCCGGCGCCCCGCCGAGAGCATCCACCTCCAAACCGGAATCATCCGCTAGGGCAGCAAATCCGGTAAACGTGGCAATCCCCTTCGCCTTCAGAATCGCATTTTCCTCAAGGGTCTCCCCGGTCTCATCGATTTCGGGGAAATCCAGAAAATCACTGAAGATTAGAATAGTAATCGGCAAATCCTCGAGGAGATGCTTGATCTCTCTGATTTTATCTTTATTTCTCGTGGCAAGAACCAGTTGCATGATATTTTATCCTACTTTGAATTTAGCCCCAATAGTCAATTTTAAAATTATGAAGCGGTTATCCCATTATATCTATTAAGCAAGCTTCCAATTTAACATTGTTCATTCATATTTCCCTCTCCCCAGGGCCGTCATACCTGCAATCCGTCCGGCCTAACTGATGAAGCGGCTTTTCGCGGGTCATCTCTTCATAAGCGTGGGCAATAAGCCCCGGAACCCGCGATAAAATAAAGAATCCCTTT
>CALMKK010000363.1 GCA_937867135.1 uncultured candidate division Zixibacteria bacterium | reverse complement strand
GCAACTTGTGGCGCAATTGGAAACCGCCCGCCGCCACCGCGAGGAATCTGCCCCATCCACCGAATTTAAATATGCCACCGGAAATTTCGCCTCTTATAAAGGCGGTCTATTGGCCCCTTTGCCGGGGCGGATTACCGAAGGATTCGGCTGGAAAATGGATCCTGTCACAAAATTGAAATCCTTTTCTCCCGGCATCGAAATCACCGGAAAAGCCGGTTCCCCGGTTCGAGCGGCCATAGGCGGAGTGGTGGCCTATATCGGCGCCCTGCGCGGTTATGGCGTATTTGCGATAGTGGAGCATGAAGATGGCTATTATTCCACTTATGCCGGCCTGGATAAGGCGCTGGTGGAAAAAGGTCAGTTGGTAAATCGCGGCGATAATCTGGGTGCCGCCGCCAACGGCATTATCAAGTTTGAATTACGGCAGGGGAAAGAGTCGCTCGATCCGGTGGAATGGATAAAACTTGATAACCTTAAATAACATCCCCGGACAAAAGCTGGCGCGGAAGATTCTGCTTAATTCTTTCAATCGCCAAAAATTGGCTTCGACTTATTTGTTCTATGGCCCGGAAGGGGTCGGCAAATGGTCGACGGCGCTGGCATTGACAGCTTTGCTTAACTGTGAAAAGCCGCTTAAAGACGAGGCCGGCAATCTGATCGATGCCTGTGGTTCCTGCCGTCCATGCCATCAAATCGGCAACCTGATTTTCCCCGATCTGCTCATTGCCGTCCCGATTCCGCCCCATAAGAACGATAAGGAAGCCGCAGAACTGGTGGCCGCCTTTCTTGCTGAGAAAAAAAATGAGCCATATAAAATTATTACTTCCACCCGCCAGCTGACCATCCCAATCGATTCCGCCCGCGAAATCAAGCGCAAAACCGCCATCCGGCAGAATGCCGGCATTAAACGCGTCATCTTATTTTATCAAATGGAAAAAATGCTTCCGGCCTCGGCCGATTCTTTGCTGAAATTAATCGAAGAGCCTCCGCGCGATACTGTCATTATCCTTACCGCCGCTGACCCCGGAACCCTCCTGCCGACAATCCAATCGCGCGCCCAAAAAATACATTTCCGGCCCATAGGCAAAGGCGATATCGCCAATTACCTGGAAGAGAAATATTCCGTTCCCGCGGAAAAAGCCGGATTCCTGGCCGATCTGGCCGAAGGCTCCATTGGACGGGCCTTGAGTTACATCTCCGATGAAGATGAGACCTCGTTTCGTCAGACCGCCTTTTTAATATTCAAAAGTCTGTTTGTAAAAGAGACTGCCTCGGCCGCCGCAACCTTGAGCGAAATGATCAATCCGAATAATCGGGGCGAAGTGGAGAAAATTTTGACGCTTTGGCAGTCGTTTCTCGGCGATTTGATGCTTCTCAAATATGGCGGCAACAACATTGATATCACTAATTCGGATCTGGCCGCCGAACTGGAAATCCTGGCGGCCCGGATTTCCCGCCCGGATGACTTCACGCGCATTCTCGATTATCTTAAAAATACGGTTGTTTCCCTCCGTAGGAATGTCCATATTCGACCGGCTCTGATGGCTCTGGCCTTTCGGGTTCGCCGCCACATCAATCAATCTCCTTGACAGTCGAGCCCGTATTTCTGATTTTAGAGACTTAAAGGAGAAATTATGCCTGACTTATATATGATTCAATTCAAGGGCGGTCGTAAGGAATATTATTTCAATAATTTTTACCATTCCCTCAGTCCGAAAGATTACGTCATTGTCCAGGCCGATCGCGGCGAAGATATGGGGCTCCTGGATAAAAAGGTATTGGCCTCGATTGATTTTTCCGACACCGAAAAACCTCGCTCCATCCTCCGCCCGGCCAGTGAGGATGATAAAAGGAAGCTGGAGGTTAATCGTGCTGAAGAGAGTAAAGCTTGGGACAAAGTAATCGACCAGATTAAAAAACATGGACTCGAAATGAAACTGGTGGATATTGAATACCAGCATGACCGGAATAAGCTGACCTTCTATTTCACGGCCGAACACCGCGTTGATTTCAGGGCTCTTGTCCGTGATTTGGCCGCTGAATATAAAACCAGAATCGAACTGCGTCAGATTGGGGTCCGCGATGAAGCCAAGCGGATCGGCGGGTTCGGCATTTGCGGGCAGCAGCAGTGCTGCACCGCTTTTATCAAAAATTTCGACCCGATTTCCACGACCGACGCCCGGGTGCAGGGTCTGTCTCTCAATCCCACCAAAATTTCCGGTAATTGCGGCCGTTTATTATGCTGCCTAAAATACGAAGCGGAGCATTATGCCGAGGTTCGCGGAAAATATCCCGAGGTCGGCGAAAAATATCAAACCCCGACCGGCGAGGGCGTCATCGATCGCATTAATGTCTTTGAAGATTATATGGTGGTCAAGCATTTGAACGGTGAAGAGGTCAAAATTTACGGCCGCGACTTGAAGAAAAAAGAACGGAAACAGACCTCCTTTTTCCAAAAATGGCGCGAGGCTCTCAATATCGATAAAACCGAATAAGCGGAGATAAGTAAGTGCAAAAACCTTTTTATATCACTACCCCTATCTATTATGTGAATGACCGCCCCCATATCGGGCATGCTTATACGACCATTGCCGCCGACCTTCTGGCCCGCTATCAGCGCCTGAACGGCCGCGAATCCTTTTTTCTGACCGGAACAGATGAGCATGGCACAAAAATAGCCGAGGCGGCCGCGGCCGCCGGTCTGGACCCTCAGGCTTTTTGCGACAAAATCGTGGTTCATTTCCAAAAAACGTGGGAAAATTTATCAATCGAATATGATGATTTTATCCGAACCACCGATGAGCGCCATATTAAGGCGGTGCAGCACTTCTTAGAGGTTCTCAAAAGCGCCCAAACCGAAAAAGGGGAACCGGTCATTTATTCTGGCGAATATGAAGGACTGTACTGCGTCGGATGCGAGAAATTTTTGACCGAAAAAGACCTGGTTGACGGCCTTTGCCCGGCCCATAAAAGGAAACCGGAAGTATTAAGAGAGAAGAATTATTTCTTTCGGCTCACCGCTTATCTTGATAAGCTCAGAAAATTAATAGAAAATAATGAGTTGCTGATACTCCCCGACGAACGGCGCCGCGAGGTTCTCGGTCTACTGAATCAGGATTTAACCGATTTTTCAGCCTCTCGCGAACGGGTGGAGTGGGGCATCCCACTGCCGTTTGATAAATCGCAGTCGGCCTATGTCTGGGTCGATGCCCTTTCAAACTATATCAGCGCCATTGGGTACGGTAGCGACGAAAAGAAATTCCATAAATGGTGGTACGATGCGGAAATCGTCCATTTGATGGCCAAAGAAATTTTAAAATTCCATTGCATATTCTGGCCGGCCATGCTAATGGCCGCCCGATTGCCGCTCCCGAAAGTCATTTTCCTGCATGGCTATTTCACTGTTGACGGCGAAAAAATGTCTAAGACTTTGGGAAATGTAATTGACCCCAACGAACTGGTCTCACGATTCGGCCCGGATGGAACAAGATACCTGCTTCTGACCCAGTACCCTTTTGGAGTCGACGGTGATGTGCAGGTGTCGCGAATGGTTACCAAGTTTAATAGCGATCTTGCCAACGATCTCGGAAATCTGGTGTCCCGCGTGGCCCGGATGATTGTCGCCAGTTTTGACAGCAAAATGCCGGAACCGAATAAAGATATCGAGGGCCTGAACGAGCTCGTTAATAGAAGCGAAGCCCTGCCGGAAGAGGTTTTGAAAGACATCAATGCCTTTCAGATTGGTTCCGCCATTGATGAAATTATGAATTTGGTCCGATACACCAATCGCTTCTTCGACTCCGCCGCTCCCTGGAAGATGTTGAAAGAAGGCGATCGCAATAAAGCGGGCGGAGTTCTCTATGCCTGCTCAGAAGTGATTCGCATCGTAGGCATACTCATGTCGCCCTTAATGCCTAATAAATCGCTTGAGATATTGGCCGTATTCGGGTTGGGGAAGAAGGAATTGTCGATTGACAGCGCCCGCACCTTTTTCACCCTGGTTCCGGGAAGCGAAGTGCGTATCGGGGAATCGATTTTCCCGCGCCTTCTGGAAAGCAAAGAGTCCCCTCATCAAGCCAAAAAGGAGATTCCCGTCGCCGACTTAATTGATATCAGCGACTTCGCCCGAGTCAAAATGGTCGTGGCGCAGGTGCTGGAAGCCGAAAAGGTCCCCGATTCCGACAAGCTTCTTAAACTCAAAATCGATCTTGGCGATGAGAAACGTCAAATTGTCGCCGGGGTTGCCGAGTACTATAAGCCGGAGGAGATTACCGGAAGGAAAATTGTCGTGGTCCGGAACCTGAAACCGGCCACCATACGCGGCGTGGAATCCAATGGCATGCTTCTGGCGGCCAAGAAGGGGAAACAACTCCGCCTTTTGGCCCCGGAAAGTGATTTGCCGATCGGGGCGACTATTTCTTGATGATAGATTCCCACTGCCATCTCGACCTGAAAGAGTACCGGAACAACCTTGATGAGATTATTAATAACGCTCGCCGGGTCGGTGTTAATATTATGGTCAATATCGGGGCGGACCTCTCATCATCTCAAAAGTCCGTTGCTCTCGCCGAAAAATATGATTGTATCTATGCCACCGTCGGAGTTCATCCGCATGATGCCTCCCAATATGACGACGCGACTGAAGCGGAGTTATTAAAGCTCCTTCAACATGATAAAACGGTTGCGATCGGCGAAATCGGGCTTGATTATTATCGTGACTTATCGCCTCGTCCCGTTCAGCGAAAAGCCTTTATCCGCCAGCTTGAAATTGCCGTCCGCGAAAATTGCCCGGTAGTCATACATTCCCGCGAATCATTCCGCGACACGGTTGCTATATTAAAGGATTACGACGGGAAACTACGCGGCGGGATATTCCATTGTTTTCCCGGTTCGGTTGATGATGCTTTCGAAGTCATTGCGATGGGATTTCATATTTCCGTGGGCGGGGTAATCACTTTTCCCAAAGCGAAAATGGCCGATGTCGCGGCCGCCGTGCCTCTGGAAAAAATTCTCCTCGAGACCGATTCGCCTTATCTGACACCGGTTCCGCATCGGGGCCGGACTAATCAACCGGCTTATGTCGAATTTGTTTGCGACAAATTGGCCGAATTGCGCGGTATCTCGGCTGCCGAAGCGGAAAAAGTGACCGACCGGAATTGCCGCAAAGTCTATCGTCTGGTTGAGACTTTCGGGGAGTGAAGGACCTTGTCGTTTCAAAAACCGAAAAAACGTTTTTCCCAAAATTTCCTGATTGATGAAAATATCGCCGGAGCTATTGTCGAATTATTGGAGGTTTGTTCCGATGAAAGCATTTTTGAAATCGGCACGGGACGCGGTATTCTCACTCGCCTTCTGGCGGCTTCGGGAGCGGATATTTATTCTTTTGAAATTGACCGCACCTTGATAGAAGAACTTACCCGCAATTTTCGCGGTTTTGACCGTGTCAAAATTATCAATCAGGATTTCCTGAAAGTCAATCCCGATGACTATTGCCCGGGGAATCTGAAATTGATTGGAAATATCCCGTATGATATTACTTCACCGGTATTGGAGTGGATGATTTCAAACCGGCGAAAAATCAACCGCGCCGTCATCACAGCGCAGGAGGAATTGGCGGACAGAATCTCTTCCCAACCGGGGAGCAAGAATTGGGCGCCGCTATCAATTTTTTGCCAGTGTCACTTTAATGTAAAAAAAGTAATGAAAATAGGACCCAAATCCTTTTATCCGCCGCCCAAGGTGACTTCAGCAACCCTTCTTTTTGAGCCCCGGAAGGGTTATGCCATTGAGGATTGGAACCATTTTGAGAAAATTGTGCGCCGGTCATTTACTCAGCGCCGGAAATTATTGACTAACAACCTGTCCGAACCGGCCGGCCTGTCCCGGACCGATATGGAAATGGTCCTTAGTCGGCTCGGTTTGCCGCCGACCGTTCGGGCCGAGCAGATGAGTATTGAGGATTTTCTACGGCTGGACCGCGAATTGAAAAACGCAAATTTATCTTGAAGTAAATCTATTAAAAATTTAGATTCTCTCACAAAATAAGGGAGCAGGTATGGCGTTGCTATCGATAAAAGTTGACAATATCGCCGCATTGCGCGAGATGCGCCGTTTCCGGGAGCCGGACCCTTCGCAGGCCGCGGTACTGGCCGAACTGGCCGGAGCCGACGGTATCACCTGTCATTTGCGCGAGGACCGTCGTTTTATCCGCGACCGGGATGTTTATATTCTTAAAGAAATGGTTAAAACCAAATTGACCCTCCAGATGGCCCCGGCCGATGATCTGGTCGAACGGGCAGTGGAAGTGAAGCCGTTCATGGTCACCCTGATGCCGTTTGTCGGTGATGAAACGGTTATAAAAAACGGCATCGATCTGACCAACAACAAAGATTTATACACCGAGGTGGCCGCCACCATCAAAGCCTCCGGGATAAGTGTTGGATTCTTCATCGAACCGGATATCGATGCCGTCAAGGAAGCCGCGCGGGCCAAAGTCGATGCCGTGGAATTTAATGCTTTTAAATATGTCGCGGCCGAAACCATTGAGGGGGCCGAAGCGGAGTTGGATCGATTGGAGCAGATGGCTCATCTGGCCAACAAATTGAATCTGCTTCCCAATTGCAATAATGGTCTCAATTATAAAAATATCCGTCCTCTGATCGATTTGGGGCTGTTCGAAGAGTTTACGGTCGGTAATGCTGTAATCGCCCGGGCCCTGATGGTCGGCATGGATCGGGCGGTCGGTGAATTGATCCACCTTGTAAAATCCGCCCCGGCGCGACCTTAAAACCCGGAATTGGTCATGACCGGGAATGATAAACGGCAGGACAATTTTCAGACTGTTGAATTAACTTACCCGGTCGGAATTGATAAAGAACGGCTGGATCGTTATATCGGCCGCAACTCCGCATTGGGTATCACTCGAAATAAAATCCAGAAACTGATTGAAGCCGGTCAAGTGACTGTCGACGGTCAACCGGCCGGACATTCCCATCTTCTCAAAGGTGGCGAAAAAATCGTCATAAATATCCCGGCCGCCCCCGTTACAAATATCATTCCCGAGAAAATATCGCTCCGCATTGTCTTTGAAGATCAATATCTGCTGGTCGTTGATAAACCGGCCGGAATGGTGACTCACCCGGCGGCCGGACATCATTCCGGCACGCTGGTCAATGCCCTTCTGAATTATGCCGCCGATCTGTCCCATGAAAATGGTCTCGAGCGAGCCGGAATTGTTCACCGCCTTGACAAAGATACCACCGGCCTGATTATGGTGGCCAAATCAGACGAAATTCTTCACCGCCTGCAGATGGAATTTCAAAACCGAAATATTAAAAAGACCTATTGGGCGTTGGTTTGCGGCCATATGAAAAAAGACATTGATACGATTGACCTTCCCATCGGCCGCTCTTTAAAAGATAGGAAAAAAATGACTGTCACCAATTTAAAAGGTCGCGACGCCCAAACTGCTTATCGCCTGCTGGAACGGTACAAATTGTATGACCTTTTGGAGATAAATCTAATGACCGGGCGAACCCATCAGATTCGCGTCCATTTCTCTCATATTGGTCATCCGGTTTTCGGCGATCCCGATTATGGGGGCCGACAGAAATGGCACAAGGGGATATATTCTTCAGATCTTCAGATGGCCAATAAGGCGCTGGATTTGATATCTCGCCAGGCCCTGCACGCCAAGGCCCTGGAATTCACTCATCCGATTACCCGACAGATAATTTCCCTCGATGCTCCTCTTCCTGAAGATTTCCGAAGTCTTCTGAATTACTTGTCTGAAGCCTCCAATTAATATTGAAACGGCCGGCATATCCAAATGCCGGCCGCTTATGAAAAATCGCTTAAATCTATTTTTTAATCCAGCGCCGGGGGAGTCAATTCAATCACTTTCAACGGCCCGAAAACATCCAGCGGTTTTTCGAACTTGTCTGGCATGCCCACGATCACATAACTCAATTGATCCGGTTTGAGATATTCCTTTGCCACCCGCTTAATATCGGCCGTCGTAATCTTGCGATAGTTATCAAGATATGTCTTATAATAATCGAGCGGCCGCCCGTTAAACTCCAGATTCATCAAATTGCCGACAATTCGAGCCGGACTTTCGAACGTAAATACGAATCGATTTATGACGGCATCACGTGCTTCTTTCAGCTCCTGGTCGGTCACCCCCTGCTCGCGGATTTTTTTAATTTCGGTCGTCATTAGATCGATGGCCTTAAAGGTCGTAGCGCATTTGGTTTGACATTGGGCATCGAAAGTACCGTAGTCGCGGGAATCCGTTTCAAAAGTGGAACCTACATGGTATGCCAATCCCTCGTCGGACCGGACTTTCGAAGTCAGCCGGGAAGTGAATGACCCGCCGCCGAGAATATAGTTCATAATGCCGACAGCAAAGCGATCCGGATTGTCGCGCCTTATACCGAGTTCTCCGATGGCAATATATCCTTGATTGATATCTTTCTTCACCTCATAAACGCCCGGATGAAATTTATAAGCCACCGGCGGATAAGGGGGAAGCGGCTCATTTGATTTTGGCCAATCGCCCAGATAATTTTTCAATTTTTGAATTATCTCGTCTTTATTGAAATCGCCGCTGACGGCCAGCATGGTTTGATTCGGGACGAAATATCCCTTATGATAATCGATTAAATCCTGCACCGTGATATTCTTCACCGAAGACCAATCCAATATGCGGCCGAAGGGATGTTCCCCATAAATAATATTATCAAAATAGCGATTTACGACACCGGTGGGGTTATCATCTCGTCTCTTTATGCTGTTTTTGATATCGGCCTTGGCCAGATCCAGTTTCTCCTGCGGAAAGGCCGGGTTACGAAGTAAATCGGCATAGAGCTTCAGGCCCAAATCGATATCTTTCGATAAAACATCCAGCGAAACCCCGCCGTTTTCCATCCCCACATAACTCTCCAGGGTGCCCCCGATATATTCCATAAGGATATTGATGGAATCGCCGCTTATAGTTTTGGTTCCGCCGGTCCGCATAACCGTCCCGACTAATCCGGAAAGACCATTTTTCTCGGGGGAATCGAAAATGGCGCCGCAATGAATCATGGTGCTGATATTGAAAATCGGCAGGCGATGATCTTCGTATAAATATACAATAAGGCCGTTATCCAGCACCACTCTTTCGACTTCTTTGCCCACTTCGGGAATGTTTAATTGGATAGGCTTTATGGCAAGTTCTTCAATTAACTTTGAGCCCGGGGATTTCGTGGGGGCACCCTGACCAAAAACCAAACCAAACATCCCAATCAATATTATTAACAGCAATGCAAGTTTTTTCATTGTGGACCCTCCTGACCGGTTTTTCTTTTTGCCTCCATTTGATCCGAGGCGCCTTTGGTCCTCACTATATATGCGACCGAGCGATTGCTTTTGACGAGATACTTATTAACCACGCGCATGATATCGTCCGCGGTCACTTTTTTAAGCTCTTCCCGGTAGTTCAGGAAATATTGCCAATTGCCCGTAATGGCTTCACTTGATGACAATCGAAAAGCTAATCCCCGATTTGATTGCAGGGATCTGATAAAACCGGCGTCAATCTGATTACGCACTTTCTCCAGTTCCCAATCGGTGACCTTCTCCGTCTTGAGTCGATCAATTTCGGCATATGTAGCCGTTTCCAGCTCTTCCAGAGTGTGAGCGCCCATTGGAGTGATGACGCAACTGAACGTCCCGGGATTACGGGTCATATTATCCATCGAGGCGTTGGCGTTGCCCAATTTTCTTTCTTTTATATTTTTATAGAAGCGGCTGGTCCTTCCGTTGGAAAGAATATTCGCGGCCATTTCCAGGGCCGGGATATCGGCATTACCTACAACCGGTGTATTCCAGGCCATCATCTCCATCGGATTGGCGTCATATTCAATCTCTGTCCGCCGCTCCCCGCGCTGGGGAGCATCGCGGGTAATCACCGGCCGGGGGGAGGGTTGTGAAGGGATGGAACTGAAATATTTATCGCACAGGCGAAAGACTTCGTCGGCGTCGACATCGCCCACCACTGCCACAACGGCGTTCGCAGGCGAATAATGTGATTTAAAATAGGCTTCAACGTCTTCCCTCATTACCATATGCAGGTCGCTCATCCATCCCACAACCGGCCAATCATAGGGTGATGCCCAATATACCGTCGAGCTTAAAGCCTCACCCAGGGCCCCCCACGGGCTATTTTCGCCGAGCCGTCGTTCTTCCATGACCACATCCCGTTCCGAATAGAATTCCCGCAGGACCATATTGGCCATCCGGTCCGATTCAAGTAAAGCCCAGAGTTCCAAACGATTCTTCGGAAGAGAGACATAATATTGGGTGCCGTCGTTTCCGGTCGAAGCGTTCAAACCGGTCCCGCCGTTCTGCAGGAGGGTGCTCCAAAGTTCATCCTTGATTATATATTTCTTTTCCAGGGACTGCACGCTGTCCAGGGCGCGCCTTAATTCCAAATAGCGCGCTGAATCCGAAGGATAGAGCGGATTAATCAGCTTGACCTGCTCGGCGTATATCAGATGGGCCAGGGAATCAATTTGATTCATTAGCGGCACTTCCGCCTTATAATTATTAGTGCCGAAAATTTTTGTCCCCTTAAAAAGCATATGCTCCAATAGATGTGATACCCCCGTAAGACCCGGGCGCTCATCCAGCGAGCCGGTGTTGAAACGGATTATAGCCGAAAAAACCGGGGAAGAATGGTTTTCCAGCACTAAAATCCGTAATCCGTTGGATAGA
>CALMKK010000362.1 GCA_937867135.1 uncultured candidate division Zixibacteria bacterium | reverse complement strand
CCGGATATTCGGTATCCTTGCCAAAGCGGCCCGTATTCGGCTGACCATCAGCAAATCATTCATCGCCTGGGCGGATTGCGCGGTCGTTTGAAACTGCGGCTGCTTGACAGCATACAGTATCATGTTGCATACGAAATCCAGGTCGATATGTTCAAGGTTGTACACCATATCGTACAAGTCCGGAGATACCCAATCGCTGCCGTAAAGAAACTTGGTCCATTTGGCGCGTTCCCGATCGACGCGCTCGATATATTTTAAGGCTTCCTTTTCGGCGAAACCAAATTGAACCGAGGCCGCCTGGATTCGGTATGACATATGGGCGAGAAGGCGAACTCTCAAAACGTGCGACAATCCTTTTAATAGAAAATGCCCGGCATTGCCATGATAAATTAAATTATCATCCTTTGCATATTCGCATAAACTGGCCTGAATGAAAGCCAGATAGCATTCTCTTTCAAATGTCAATTTTTGAAAAATGGACGGGGATTTCTGAATGGCCTCGAACAATTTGCTTTCAGGAATACCGTAATCATCGGCCGCCTTTATTATGATCTCCCGGCTTACGCACCTATAACCCAGTTTTTCGGCCAGCATTTCAGCCAGCTTCTTACCACCACTCATCGTGCCTCGCGAAATGGTTATTATGGCCATCGTTTCACCTCATCGAATAAACGGTACTATTAATTACTCGCGGGATCGACGGATTTCCGATGAAACCTTATCGATGATATCCTTGAGTTGGCTGATTTTGAACGGCTTGGAAACAACCTCGCTTACCCCGACCTGCAATGCTTCCCGGGTCACTTCTACGGTGGCGAAACCTGAAATGATGATGACCTTGGTTCCGGGCCATTTTTCATTTATGAATCTAAATAATTCCAGGCCGTCAATATCTGCCATCCTGAGATCCGTGACTACAATGTCAAAGCGATGTTCTTCAAGCCGTTGCTTCGCCTGCAGGCTGTCAATAAACGTCTCGACACGATAGCCTTCCTTCTCCAGGGCAGGCCTGAGCCGCGTGCAGACTATTTTTTCGTCGTCAAGAACCAGTATCTCCAGGGGCATTTGCATATATCTCTCCGCATTTGCCGATATTCAATATTAATATCTTTTAACGAGATAATGAAGAAAAAATAACTCCTACCATTATTCCGGCCACCAACGCTACCAGAATCGCCAGCAAACCATAAGCGGCGGCGGATTGAGAAGAAAGGTCCGTCAGCATTCGAACTAGGCCCGTTCTTTCCAGGGATATTTGAGCCGTATCCTGTCGTACCAGTTCTCCTTGATTGAAAAGATAAAATAAGATTTTGTAATTTCCCGGGGGAGTAGCCGGGGGAATTGAAAGTTGAGCCGATAAGTTTTGACCGCCGTCCGATGATGCCAGCAAGTCAATCTGTCCGGTTGTATCATAAACGCCATTTGATGATTTTAAATCCAGGAATTCATCGAATTCATTGCCGGATAATGGTTTATCGCTGGTAAATTTTATTTGCTTTCGGAGCGACTCTCTTCCAATTCCCAATCGATCCAGTGTTTCGGCGGAGGCAATATTGGCTAAGCGACAGGATGCCGCCAGGATATATACATGCGGAGCGTCATATACTGTTAGTTTCCCCACATTTAGCCAGATAGATGCCACTTTTCCCTTCCTGTTTAATATCACTTTATCTTCCGTGCCTTTAAGGATAATCACGGCCGCGTCGTATTGAGGAATTTGGGCCGTGATTTCTAATTCCGAACCATGATAAAAGGTTCCAATTTGAACGCGCTCAGGGGCAACTTTGAAAGAGAATGAATCATCGCCCGCCGATGCTACGGCTGCGCTCGAAATCCAAGCCAGCAGGCAAAACCAGGCAATACGATATCCCGGTGTCATTAGCTTTCCCCCTGATAGGACAATAATGTTCCCGGAGGAAGCAATAGTTCCAGGGCTATTTTTAACATTACCAGCAATACAATAACTGCTAAGATGACCTTCAGATGGTCCGCTTTCAGGCGATTGCTTATTTTTGCCCCTATTTGCGCTCCAGCGGTGGAACCGACCAGAAGAAACAAGGCCAGTATAAAATCAACCGTATGATTATAATAGGCCTGCATAAAAGTTACATTGATACATGTACAAAGGACCTGAAAAAGGCTCGTTCCCACTACTACGTGCATCGGCATACGCAGCATATAGACCATTACGGGAACCATAATGAATCCCCCGCCGACCCCCATAACCGCCGATAAAATGCCAACCAGTACTCCCAATATCAGCGGGATAAATATCGAAATCGTAATGCCCGATTTTTCGAAATGCGTCGCCAACGGCAGACTTTCACTGCACCTGGCGAACCACGATTTAGAGTCACGCTTTGCGATGCTGTCATGTAACGGGCGCGGCTTCAAATTTCTCAGACTCTCTTGAAGCATATAAATCCCAATAATACTGAGCATTATGACATAAGTGACTTTCGTGACAAAATCAGCGTTGCCCGCCGCTTTTAAGACTCGAATGATCTGGACGCCCGTTGTCCCGCCGATTATGCCCCCAATGACCAATATTACGCCCATTTTAAGATCAACATTGCCCAGCCGCCAGTGCGCGAACATTCCCGATGACGATGCCGCTACAATTTGATTGGCGTCCGAGGCGGCGGCAACAGTAGGCGGAATACCGATCATCATCAAAAGCGGCGTCAGCAAAAATCCTCCCCCGACCCCAAATAATCCGGAGAGAAAGCCCACAATCAGCCCCAGTCCAAGCAATAAAAAAATATGCACACTGGCGCCGGCTATGGGAAGATAAACATAAAAGTATGACATTTTTACCAGCTTACCCTAATAACACTCCACCCCCAACTCCACTGTGTATGCGCCATAATTCAAATATATATATTAATTTATTGAAACTATAATCTCATTTCATTGGAAATTACTTACGAGTTCCATTGATAATTTCCAATGCCCGGAATTAACCATCGATACAATCTTCATCTTCGCTGTTGCGCGTGCCGGCCATAATTTCTTGACGCACCGCCTTTGCCTTCGTCAAATCCTGTACGCCTGATTATTTTTCCCCTGAGTCTGATTGTCATGAGGCTCATAAATCGGCTTGAGATGTCCTATCAGAGCGAAAGATTACAAATTCTATAAAATAATCTCAACATTCTTCACATTGTCCATCTTCGAAAGGACGTCATTAATATCATTCCTCCAAATATCGGCTCCGTACACCGGTGCCGCGCCCCGGATAATGACCCGGCCCGAATCGGAATCACATTCGACCTTTAAATCCATCCCCCGAGTTCGAGGCGACCGTACGAGCGAAGCGAAAATTAAAGCCTTCATATGGACATCTTTTATCTGTTTTAGCACTTCCTGGTCCATGCTGAATTCCGGCTTCTGGGTCGCACAGACAATGACATCCGCCATGGTATCAAGACTCATTTTATTCATGTTCAGAATCAAGTCGTAATTTTGACTGTCATTAAAGTCTATACCATATAGGAACTTGGCCCAGTTTCTTCTCTTGAGATCAATATCCCTGATATGCTCCTCAGCCTCCGCTTCAGACATTCCCATTTCCACCATTAATGTATTGACGCGAAATTGCAGGGAAGCATCGGCGCGGATTCTCAATATCTTGGGGATATCAGTCAATAAAAATTGACCGACATGGCCGTGATATACAATATTCCCTCCGGCGATCAAATCCATTAAAGCGGCTTTGAAAATTATTAAATAATACCTTCTTTGCGCGGCATGACGATCCCAAATGCTGGGAGGATGCTTTTCCATTAAGCCGGCTTCGCCCAGTCCGGTTTCTTTAATACCGAATTTTACACCATGTTCCAGAACCTCTTCCCGGGACAAAATCCGGCAACCGGTTCTTTCATTAAGCTTCTGAGCCAGCTTACATGTGGCGCTTAAAGAGCCGCGGGTAATTGTAATTATAGCCACAATTGCCTCCTTGATTTTTGGCGATTTTTTAGGGCCACCGATTATACAAATTATGAATTAGCCGCCGAAAGTCAATATTACCGATGCAATGGTCGGTGCCCGACCCCGGGCCGCCGTCAATCATCGGAGATAATTCATTTATTTATTCTTTTCGCTTCTTATTCCCAGAAATAACCTAACGGCAATTAACAGCGTCATACTGCCTGCCGAACCCATGACGAAAATAGCCGCCAGGGTGCCGAGTATCCTGCTATCCATCATAGTCTCGCCCTGTTTCAATGCCACTGAAACCCCGGCCAGTAATATCATAATTGCGAATAAAAGGCGAATCCCATATCCTTTGATATAACGCGTGGCCAGAACCCCGATTTGCGCCCCGATCGCCGCACCAATCAGCATTATCATCGCGGCCACCAGTTCGGTTCTTCCCGAGAGCGAATATGTGAAACATCCGTAGGCCGACATAAAACAGACACTGAGAAGAGAAGTGCCCACTGCTACCGTCGTGGGACATCCGACCAAATAGATGAGGGCCGGAAGAAGAATAAAACCGCCGCCAACTCCCATGAAACCGGACAGAAAGCCGGTTATCAGAAAAATCAAAAAAACCACCCAGAGGGATATTTTTTCTATTCCCGAGGTCGGAAGAGCAATGCTCGGCGGCAGGTTGAAGCGACGCAATCGTACCGCCATCGCGCTGGTTTTTTCCACAGGGGCTTTGATCGGACGGCCGCTTTGGGATTCTTTCTTTTGTGATTTCATCGCCGAAATATAGTCGTACTGCATGCATAGGCCCAGCCCGAACAGGAAGGCGATATAAACCCATCTGATTACGGATCCAACGTCTCCGGATTTTTCCAGCATCAATACAAAATTCTTTCCCCCTTCGATTCCGACAATGGACCCGATAATGGAAAAAACCCCGAGCCGCCAGTCCACATTACCCATTTTGCTATGTTTTTTGGTGGCAATGATGGATTTTCCGAAAATATGAGCCAGATCGGTGCCGATGGCGAACGGCATGCTGAAACCGAAGATGTTCAGGGCGGGGGTTACAATCCAAGCTCCTCCTACCCCGAAAAAGCCTCCCAATGTTCCCACACAAAATCCGATGACTATTAATACAAGTATATTGAATTCAATTCCGGCGATGGGCAAAAAGATATTGAAAGTATCCATGCAATTTATCCCGCCATTTTTCCTAGAGCGTCTTCCTGGATTTTCGTAATCCGATTAATTTTAAAATAAAATCGGTGACCAGCGCTACGATCATTCCCAGAAATGCCATGGTCGCCGTTACGACCAAAGCGTAAAGGAGACGATGATCATTATATAAATCGGCCAGAAATAAACTCAGACCGGTCTTATCGGCCGTGGAAACGGTATGCTCCAATTTCCCCGCGTCCTTATGCTCATCCGCATAGGCGAATTGGGGTACATTCAATATCCATATGGCGGCAAGAAAAGCAAGAATAATTAGTAGTACCCGCCGATAATGTATGGATTTCATAAGAAAAATGTGTAACTGAATTTCCGAAATATCATATCATTAAGCGCCGTCTTTTTAACTATGTTTTGGCTGTTCTTCCAATAGAACGGGCATACACCAAAGCCAGGGTCCGATAAAACATGTGAGCGAATTTCGAATAGGGGGCGTACCATAGCAGAAAGAAAACAATTACCAGGTGAATATAATATATGGAATAGGCCGCTATGGATGTATCTGCCAGCCGCAGGAATTGAGTCAACAATCCGGTTATAAAAACAAGATATAACATCACAAGGAAAAGCCAGTCAGGATACCCATTTGCGCCGACTCTATCCTTCATCGTGGCCCGGCGGTAAACCAAAATGGTAAGGCCCACAAAACCTGACAACCCGCTGATATTACCGAGCCATTTGATTGGGTTGCTTAAGGGAATCGGCGAACCATAATTAAATAGCACTAGGGCAAGCACCGCCAACCCGGCCGTTATCATGGCTCCGATAAACCCGAAGAAGACCAGGATATGGGCCAACTGCCTTGGCTTATTGGCTTCGCACTTGCCGAAATTTATATGCAATATAATATCCTTTGCCGTCAATATAAGGCTGGCGACAAAACCAGGGCCGCTTTCACCTCCGGGCATCGCATGCAATCCTTTCCAAAAACGCCAGAGTCCGATGCCCGCGAAAAGAAAAATCAGCAGATTCCCGCTGATAAACAACCCTTCGATCCAGCCGTGAGGTATAAATTTGGAAAATTCTATTGAGCCGGCCATAAAGGAAAAATCGGCTCTCGTAAATGCCAGCATCATGACCAATATTGCCATCATCGGGACAAGCAGAAGGAGCGGCAAGGCCTTGGGATTGGCCAGAGCCCGCCCCATGAAAGAAGGAAATGAATAATGCTCATAAATAAACGACCGAATTGCCGCAAGTACGTCCCCCGGTCTTGCACCCCTGGGGCAGTATTTAGTACAATCGCTGCATTGATAACAAAGCCATATATCCGGATCGCGGATCAGCTTGTCGGCCTGGCCCCACTGTGCCAAAATCATTTCTTTTCTTGGAAAGGCGGACGTGGCGGGCGATAGGTTGCAGACGACAGAACAAGTTGCGCATTGGTAACACTTCTTAACCGATTCGCCTCCCAACCGCTTGACCTCTCGTATGAAAGTCAGGTCCGGATCAATAACGAGCTTTTGTTGCACGAGCCATCTCCCTGTCTACCAGTGCTGCTATTACAATTTTTGTTAAAATACAGCCATCCTTAATAAATGTCAAGTTTTCTTGTAATATTTTTCACAATGTTGTGTCTATTTTTAGAAAATAACGCCGACCCTTGGCCGCCATATCATTTGCCAATTTCTAAACTTTAAATATGACAATAATTGTCAAGATTGGGCCTAATATCGCCACAAACTGATTAAGCAGTCTTGCTTATAAAGACTTTTATTTCTCCCGAAGTAGACATTTCCCCCTTCATGGCCTCTGATTGCCAGTATATTTTCATTTATTTTAGCGGCGAGTTTGCGTAATAATATGTTGTTTTACAAGGGGATATAGTAATTATTACGCCCTGTTAATTTACACCAATTATTATCCCAATTTGATTTGGATTTAAAAGAATAATATTTAAAGAAGAAAAGGGGCTTTTTTCACTTGACAGAGCTTGTGAAAAAAATTACATTGTAACTACTATTGCGATTGGCAATTATTAAATATGCTAAAGAAATTTATGATTTATCGCCTTGTGAAAATTATCACTTATTATTCCAAAGAAGGTAGTTCACAATTATTTTAACATGATTCAATTATAGGAACCAAACATGGGTAAATCGAAATTAATTTCCCCACATGGAAGCAACGAGCTGAAGATTCTTCTTCTTGAAGGCAAACAGCATGAAGAGGAATTGAAGAAAGCGCAAAAACTTCCCAAGGTCGTTATGACCTCACGGGAAACCGGCGATCTCATCATGCTCGGCATAGGCGGATTTACGCCTCTCGAAGGGTTCATGGGACATGAAGACTGGAAAAGCGTTTGCCAAAATATGAAAATGTCCTCGGGTCTATTCTGGCCCATCCCTGTCACTCTTTCCCACGATAAGAAGCTTGATCCTGGAACCGAAGTATGTCTTATTTCCGATGAGACTCAGGAAATCATGGGAACCATGAAAATAAGCGAATCGTACAAAATCGACAAAGAGTTTGAATGCAAAAATGTTTTCAGCACCAATGATCCGGAACATCCCGGCGTCCAGATGGTCATGCATCAGAAAGAATGGAATTTGGCGGGCCCGGTGAAAGTTCTTTCGGAGAGTTATTTCCCGACTGAATTTAAGGGCATTTATCAACGTCCGTCGGAAAGCCGCAAGATATTTGAGGAAAGAGGATGGAAAACGATAGCGGCCCTTCAACTCCGCAATCCTATGCACCGCTCTCATGAGTACCTGGCCAAAATAGCGGTTGAAGTAAGCGACGGTATTTATATCCATCAGCTGGTGGGAAAACTGAAACCCGGTGATATACCGGCCGACGTGAGAGTCAAATGTATCAACACTCTGGTTGAGAATTATTTTGTCAAAGATCGCGTGGTCACCGGGGGATATCCTCTGGATATGCGCTATGCCGGCCCGCGGGAAGGGCTCCTTCATGCCATCTTCCGTCAGAACTTCGGCTGCACCCATATGATCATCGGGCGCGATCATGCCGGAGTCGGCAACTATTATGGCCCCTTTGATGCGCAGGAGATATTCTTCAAACTCTGGGATGGCGCCCTCGAGTGCAAAATGCTGCCGATCGATTGGACCTTCTGGTGCTACAAGTGCGGCGGCATGGCTTCGATGAAGACCTGTCCACATGGCAAAGAAGACCGGCTGTTTTTGAGCGGCACGGCTCTGCGCAAAGGTCTGTCTGAAGGAGGCGACATTCCCGCTGAATTCAGTCGCAAAGAAGTTCTCGATATCTTAAAAGAATATTATGCCGGCTTGACGGAAAAGGTCGAAATAAAAATGCACGGCCATGCCACCGGTGACGCCGAAATTAAAAAGAAATAAAGAGTAGTCAATAAATTGGATTTAGGAAAATCGATACAACTTAAGAGGAACAAATGCCAAGTTATGTGATTCCTGACAAGTGTGATGGATGCAAAGCACTGGACAAGACGGCTTGCCAGCACATTTGCCCCAACGACCTGATGGTCTTGAACAAAGAGACCATGAAGGCCTACAATCGCGCTCCCGAAATGTGCTGGGAGTGCTACAACTGCGTTAAAATTTGCCCCACGCAGGCGGTAGAAGTCCGCGGTTACGCCGATTTCGTGCCCCTGGGCGCGAGTGTCACCCCTCTTCGGAGCTCCGACAGCATTATGTGGACTGTCAAGTTCCGCAACGGAACACTTAAAAGATTTAAATTCCCGATTCGGACGACACCGGAAGGAACGGCTGTTCCCAACGGCGGATTCAATGATGGATCGGGCGACTTGAAAAGCCCGATGCTGTACACCGAGCCGACTTCTTGCGGCATGGCCAATTTACCACCAGTCAAGTAAGAAAGGAATGTAGACAATATGGCAGAATATCAGACTGTAGAAGTTAACACCGATGTCTTGATTCTCGGTGGAGGAATGGCCGCTTGTGGAGCGGCGGTTGAGGCCGCCTATTGGGCAAAGAAAAATAACCTGAAGGTTGTTTTGGTGGACAAGGCCGCTATGGATCGCTCCGGCGCCGTCGCGATGGGTCTTTCCGCTATTAATCAATATGTCGGCGTCAAAGACGGTCAGAACACAATCAAGGATTATGTTGAATATGTCAGAAACGACTTAATGGGTATTACACGCGAAGATTTGGTCGCTAATATTGCCCGGCATGTCGATTCCACCGTTCACCTCTTCGAAAAATGGGGCCTGCCGATTTGGAAAGACGCCCAGGGCAAATACGTTCATGAAGGTCGCTGGCAGCTCATGATCAACGGTGAATCCTATAAAGTCATTGTTGCGGAAGCCGCTAAGAACGCTATCGGTTCGGAAAATATTTATGAAAGAGTATTTATTACCGAACCTTTGATTGAAGACGGCAAATGTGTCGGCGCGGTCGGTTTCAGCACGCGTGAAAACAAGTTCTTCGTTTTCAAGGCCAAGGCTACGGTCGTGGCCATGGGCGGTGCGGTTCATGTATTCAAACCGCGTTCGGCCGGCGAAGGACTGGGGCGCTCCTGGTATCCGCCGTTCAATTCCGGTGCCAGTGCATATTTCACCATTAAGGGCGGCGCCGAGATGACCTGCCAGGAAGTACGATTCATTCCCGTCCGCTTCAAGGACGCTTATGGCCCCGTCGGAGCCTGGTTCTTGCTATTCAAGTCTCGTGCCACCAATGGCAAGGGCGACGATTATATGGTCACCCGCAGACCTGAACTTGATAAGTGGAAACCTTATGGTATGGTAAAGCCGGTCCCGGCCAACCTGCGCAACTGGCTTATGATGCTTGATGTCAAAGATGGTATCGGCCCTATCTTCATGAGAACCGAGGAAGCGATTTCAAAACTGGCGGCTGCTATTCCCGACGAGAAAGAGCGGAAGAAAAAACTCAAAGAGCTCGAATCCGAAGCCTGGGAAGACTTCCTTGACATGACCATCTCGCAGGCCATTCTTTGGGCCGCGACCAACACCGCCCCTGAAGAAAAACCTTCCGAGATTGCCGCGTGCGAGCCGTATTTTATCGGTTCTCACTCGGGTGCGTCCGGCGCCTGGGTCAGCGGACCCGAAGACATCGCCCCGAAAGATTATTTCTGGGGTTATGCCAATATGTGCACCGTGAAAGGTATGTTTGCGGCCGGTGACGCCTCCGGGGCCTCCAGCCATAAATTCTCTTCCGGTTCGCACGCCGAAGGCAGAATCGCGGCCAAATCGGCCGTGAAATATGCCGTCGAAAATCCCACTATCCCCAAAGTTGACAGCGCCAAAGTCGAAGGTCTCAAGACGGAGGTTTTGGCCCCGCTTAATCTCTTTGAGCAGAACAAAAAGGGTTCGTCTGACCCCGAAGTGAACCCCAACTATTTAAAGCCGAAGATGTTCATGTTCCGCCTTCAGAAAATTATGGATGAATATGCAGGTGGTGTCAGTACTCAGTTTACGACCAGCAAAGAACTTCTGGAAAAAGGGCTTGAGCTTTTGGCCTTCCTGAAAGAAGATTCCAAAAAACTGGCCGCGGAAAACAACCATGAGCTGATGCGTTGCTGGGAAAATATCCATCGCATGTGGCAGGCCGAGGCCCACGTAAGAACGGTTTTGTTCCGCGACGAAACCCGTTGGCCCGGTAACTACTTCA
>CALMKK010000361.1 GCA_937867135.1 uncultured candidate division Zixibacteria bacterium | reverse complement strand
GATTTCCCCTATATCTTGTCACTCTCGGTCACAGGAAAATGGCAGTTATATGGTTGAAATAGTTGCGAAGGTATATCGGGGGGAGAGGGAAGAGTCGATTCATTACGGCTCGATTGCGGTGGTGGATAGAGACGGCCGCCTGACTCATTATGTCGGCGATCCGGAGTTTTTCACATTCGTGCGGTCATCGGCAAAACCGTTCCAGTTGATACCGCTCTTTCAGAGCGGAGCGGCGGATCATTTCAAATTCACAAACAAACAGCTCTCGATTATGTGCGGGTCGCATTCCGGGACCGATCATCATAAAGCGGTCGTAGCGGCCAATCTCGAGGCGGCCGGGAATTCGGTCGAAAATCTCAAATGCGGCACCCATGTCCCGATATTTATGCAGGCGGCAGGGGAGATTCCGTATCACGATGAACATAAGGATCCGCTTCGGCACAACTGCTCCGGGAAACACTCCGGCTTTCTGGCGCTGGCGAGATTTCTGGGGGATGATATTGAAAAATATCTTGATTTCGATTCACAAACACAGACGTTGGTTCTGGAAGCGACCGCGAAAATGTATGGCCTGCCAAAAGAGAAGATTAAGCTTGGAGTCGATGGCTGTTCGGCTCCGAATTTCGGAATGCCGTTAATCAATACCGCCATCGCCTTCAAGAAACTGGCAAATGGCGAGGGGGGCAGTTCGGAATTGTCGAAGATATTGGTGCGTATCAAACAGGCAATGACAGAATTTCCAGAGATGTTTTCAGGCGAAGGAAGATTCGATCTGGCAATTATGCGGAGTTTTCCCGGCAATGTTATCTGCAAAGGGGGAGCCGAAGCGATACAGGGAATCGGTTTTGCCGACCCGCCGATCGGAATTGCAGTCAAAATTAATGACGGCAATGATCGGGCCATACCGACCGTGACAATTGAAGTTCTCCGGCAATTGGGTCTAATCGATTTAGAGAAAGCGGAGTATTTTAAGCCGCTTTATAATCCTCAAATATATAACTGGCGGAAAATTCCCACCGGTCGGATAAAGGCCGAATTCACCTTGAAAAAAGCCTGATTTTGTATTAAGATTAAATTAAGATGTCGGGTTTCTCGCTCATTCAGTCAAGGACTGAATTTCGTTCGAGACCCGACCTACAAATAACGATGATAGTAAAAAATCTATGACAACCGGGAGGTTTCGTGGAAAATTTAAGACATCCCGCTGAACCGTTTCGCATAAAATCAGTCGAGCCGATTGCCCTATTGCCCCGTCCGGAGCGGGAGCGGGTGATTCGTGAAGCCAAGTACAATGTCTTCAAAATTCGCGCCGAAGATATTTATATCGATCTCTTGACCGATTCCGGAACCGGGGCGATGTCGATTCAGCAGTGGGCAGCGCTAATGCTCGGCGATGAATCATACGCCGGGGCACGGTCGTTCATCCGTTTTGAAAAAGTCGTGAAAGAGATTACCGGGAAAAAGCATGTAATACCGGTGCATCAGGGACGGGTTGCGGAGAATATCTTTTTCTCAAGTCTCCTGAAAAAGGGGGATTATGTTCCCAACAACACGCATTTTGACACCACCCGCGCCAACGCGTCGCATAAGAACGGCATCCCGGTCGATTTCCCCTGCCCCGAGGCGGCCTCGGACGATGAGATTCCTTTCAAAGGGAATATGGACACTCATCAACTGGAGCACTTTATCAAAGAGAAAGGAGCGGAAAAAATCCCGGTCGTTTTTATGACCGTGACCAATAATTCATCGGGCGGTCAGCCGGTTTCGATGGCGAATATCAAGGAGACTTCTCAGATTTGCCGGAAACACGGGATTCTGTTTTTCTTCGATTGCGCCCGTTATGCGGAAAACTGCTATTTCATCAAAAAATATGAGCCGGGTTATGAGAATAAAAGTATCAAGGAAATTGCGCAGGAGATGTTCTCCTACGCGGATGGGGCGTTGATGTCGGCCAAAAAGGACGGCCTGGCGAATATGGGCGGGTTCATTGCAGTCAATGATGATGAACTGACCCGGAAGATGACCGAATTGCTGATAGTTATTGAAGGATTTTTTACTTACGGCGGGATGTCCGGCCGCGATATCGATGCAATGGCCACCGGATTGACCGAGGCGCTTAACGAAGATTATCTGGCCTATCGGGTCGGCCAGATTGAATATTTCGGCAAGATGATTGAGCAGGCCGGAGCGCCGATTATCAAGCCGACGGGAGGGCACGCGATATTTATCGACGCCGGACGGTTTTTGCCGCATATTCCGTATCATCAATTCCCGGCCCAATCTTTGACGATTGAGCTATATCGCGAGGGCGGCATTCGGGCGGTTGAGATCGGTTCGATGATGTTCGGCGGAATCGATCCGGTGACGGGGGAGCAATTAAAGGCTTCCCGCGAACTGGTTCGTCTGGCGGTACCGCGGCGAGTTTTTACGGCAAGCCATCTTGATTATGTAGCCGATGTTATCGGGCGAATTGCAGGGCGAAAAGAGGCTTTAAAGGGGTATCGTCTGACTCGGCAGGCGACTTATCTGAGGCATTTCACGGCCGAGCTGGAAGAGGTGGCGGACAGCGGGATTAAGGTCAAATAGGAACGGTCGATAATATAAAATATGAAATAAATTTCCTATTTGGGCCGATTCCGGTGTTGGCAAGGCGCTTATATTAATCAGGTAATCGCTTGCAATAGGTTGACTTGGCCATAAAATGCCAAGCGAAAGGCGAAATTGGCCGTAAATTTGCGGGATAGAGGGCAGGTAATATTGGCTTTTGGGCCCCATGAAACCTTGACTTTTAAAGTGTTCTATCTTATATTTGCGCTGGTAATAATAGTTTAAGGAGGACTGCGTATCGATTAATCGGTTAAAGGAACTGAGTTGTTTTTGAAAATGAGGTTTGTGTAGTAATTTTTCGGCCCTTTAACCGTAAGTCGGCTTGTTTTTATTTGTCTGCCGGGTTACTGGGCCGGGTTTACGATTGACCCGGTTTCTTTATGACCTTAAAACAGATTGCAGTCATTCTTATCTCTCTCCTTTCAGGTTCCGCCGCCGCATCTTCATATTATTCCGATATTGAAATTATTTCATCGGACAATTCCGGGATATCGTTTCGATTGAAAATGGAACAGCCGATGAAATATGCGGTCGCTTTGCCCGGCGATTCCGGCACGATCTTCCTCAGAACGGTGCTTATCGGAATTCCGGACGGGACCGAACCGTTTCTTACCGGCGCGAGCGGAATACAAGCGACAATGCCCGACGAAAATAGCGGTCAGAAATATTTATCTTATGACAAAGGGCTGGCGACAATCAGCGCTATCAAAACCATTCGGGGTCATCGGGTGGCCGTGGTGGAAATTCACCCGTACTATCAAGACATGCTATATAAGCAGGTTGAAATCTCAATAGTGTTTCAGGGCAACCCAAAGAATGCATCTTCAAGTTCGACCGGATTATCGGAAAGTGATAATCGAACCTTTAATGATATATTGGGCTATGCGATATTGAATTATGCGCAGTCGCGGAATTGGGTAATCGAAGAAAAGCGACCGGCGGCCGCCAAGGCGATGGAGAATCCTTTTGCGCCGTCGTCAACCTGGTATAAGGTCGGCATTGTCGGACAGGGAATGGTCAAAATAACCGGGCAGAATTTGACCGCCGCCGGCGCGCCATCCAATATTACCAGTGACAATATTCATCTTTTCTATGGCGGGGGAAGGCCGCTGCCGGTATCAAACACCATTCCGCGCCCGGAGCTAAAGGAAATTCCGATTACCGTGCAGGACGGGGGTGACGGCGTTCTCAACGGCAATGATTATTTTGTATTTTACGGCGAAGCGGCCGATCGCTGGGTCTATCCGGCCGACTCCGCGCCGCAATTTATACATAATCCGTACACCGGAACCAATTACTACTGGCTGGCGGTGTCCGGCAATTTCGGACAGGCGGGTCTGAGAATCGGGAGTATGGACGGCTCTCTCTCGGGCACGCCCGATACGACCATTACGCAATCCGATTTTTTTGTCCATTCCGAGACCAATCGGCTCCTGATGCACACCCGGGATGGAAGCGTTTCCGATTATTACACCTGGTACTGGACCGATCAAAATCAATTTACTTTTTATGTCTCATTGCCTCATATTGTGGCATCCTCGGCATCTGAAGCACGAATCCGGGCCAAAGCCGGAGGAGTGAATTTGCTGGTGAACGATAATGCCGCCATACCCGTTTCGACCGGCAACGGCGATTTTAATTTTACGAGCAATCGCTGTTATGACGGCTTAAATAAAATGTCGCTGGTGATGACGGATAATTTCGATTCCCCGCCGCATTTTGATTTTTGTGAAGTCTCGTATTTATGCAATCTTATTCCTGCCGGGGATCAGATTGATTTTGCAGTAATGGATTCCACGGGGGGGCGTGCCGAGGCAGTAGTAAGCAATCAATTCAGCGCCAGTCCGAGTATTTATGATATTTCGGATCCGACCAATCCGGTGCAGATAACCGGAGCGGCGGTCGGCACCGGTGATATACGATTTCAATATTCGCTTCAGGCCGCCCGGAGAGCGCGGTTTTATCTCTGTCCGCCCGCTCGTACCATAGCGGCGACTTCGATTCAAAGAATCGACCGCCCCGGACTGGTGGATGATCTGACGCCGACCGATTTATTCATTATCGCGCCCAATGAGTTTATTCCTTCGTTGGAAAATTATAGAACATACCGCGCCGACCGTTCCGGCATTTCGGTCAAGCTGGTATCGGTGGAAGAGATTATCAATCAATTTTCCTACGGTATGTATGATCCGACCGCCATCCGTGATTTTCTAAAATTCGCCTATGATAATTATCCGACGCCGCGCCCTTCGGCGGTTCTATTGGTCGGCGACGCCAATTATGATTTTGAAAATTATCTGCAGACACCGACTCGAAATCTGGTTCCGCCTTATATTTTTGCGAATGATTCCACCGCCTCCGACGATAATTATGTCTATTTCGGAAGTTTTGGATTGCTCGACGGGGACTCATCGTATACCCCGTCCGATCGCGGCTATGATATGATGATTGCCCGCTGGCCGGTGCGAAATGTATCGGAACTAAGCACTGTAATCGGTAAAATAGAGTCTTATGAATCATCGACCAATTTCGGTCCCTGGCGGGCCACGGTGACACTAGTGGCCGACGATGAATTCGGAAATTTCGATGGAGAAGCCTTTCATACAATCCAGACGGAGAATCTTCAGAAGTATCATTTGCCGACGGCCTTCCGGCGCAATAAGATTTATCTCTGGGATTACCCTTTTGATTCCAATCGGCAAAAGCCGCTGGTTAATCAGGCCATTATCAGGAGCATCAACGACGGTACCCTGGTGGTGAATTATGTCGGTCACGGCAATCCCGATACCTGGGCGCATGAGCATGTTTTCAATCGCAACACAGATCTGCCGCAATTGCGCAACGCCGATAAATTGACGCTGATATTTACGGCCTCCTGTTCAATCGGTTTTTTTGACGATCCCACGCGGGAAGGAATGGCTGAGGATCTTTTGCGTTTGCCCGGAGGCGGAGCGGTCGGTACGGTTGCGGCGACCCGTCTTGTTTACGCCGGTGAAAACGCTGATTTCAATCAACAGGTGTTTGATATACTTTTCGGCAGCGATTCACTTTCGATTTGCCAAGCGATTTATACGGCCAAGTTATTGCGGCAGTATGAGTCGGGAATTCCCCGACCCATTCGCAATGATCGCAGTTATGAATATTTCGGCGACCCTTATATGAATCTCGGGGTGCCCAGAAATATGGTTCATTTCGACCAGCATCCCGACTCCCTATTGGCCCTGGCGCGGCACGAAGTGAGCGGAACCATAAAGACCAACGCCGGCAGTCCGGCCGGTTTGAACGGGATCCTGGATATTTATATTTATGATTCAGATATCCAAAAGTCGCATCGAGTTTTGAACCAGTCGGGGCAAACGGTCGATATCGTTAATTACAGCCTTACCGGTCCGGTTATTTATCGAGGGACCACAGACATTATTGAAGACGGTTTTCAATTCTCGTTTATTGCCCCGCTGGATATCGGTTATGGCGGGCAAGGTGCGAAAATTTCAGGTTACGCCATTGGCCCTTCCACCGATGCCTTCGGCCTGGTTGATTCCTTGCCGGTTTCGCCCGTTATCGCGGAAAACGGTGATGCGACGGGCCCGGTTATCGCTTATACCTTCGGCGCCAGAAAGAACTTTATCTCCGGCGATAGAATCGCATCGGGTGAGGAATTGACCCTCACTCTCCGCGATCCTTCGGGAATCAATCTAACCGGCGGCTCCGGTCATGAGATATCCCTGATATTGGACGGCGAAGTGGGAAATATGGTCAATCTGACTAATCTATTTGAATATGAAAACGGCAGTTATACTTCCGGTCATATTAGTTATCCGATGGGGGCCTTAGCGGTTGGGGAACACGGTTTCAAAGTGAAGGTTTGGGATAACGCCAATAATTCAACGACGGCCGAATTTACGGCGCAAATCGTTCCGGCGGGTGAATTTGCTATCGCGAATCCGTTGAATTATCCGAATCCAATGCACGAAACCACGACCTTTTCATTTGCGTTGACTTCGCCCGCGCAAAAAGTAAATTTGGAAATATTTACGCTCTCCGGCAGGAGAATAATGTTATTTGAAAGACAAATAGTGTCCGAAGATTATCATGAGTTTTACACCTGGAACGGCCGCGATGCCGACGGGGATCGGGTTGCTTCCGGGGTGTACATATACAAAATAACCGCTTTGTCGGCGGAATCCGGCGATGTGGTTGAATCATTTGGAAAAGTTGTTGTAGTTAATTAATACCTTCTGGAGGTTATTGATGCGAAAATTAGTCATCCTCTTAATAGTCACCATCATGATCGTGCTGGGCGCCGTTGAGAGTTATGCCAATGTATCCAGTGCCGCGGTTCTTTTTCTGCGGATTGCGGCGGGGGCTCGGGCGGCCGGAATGGGCGAAGCTTTCGTTGCCGTAGCCGATGATGCCACGGCCACGCACTGGAACCCCGCCGGCTTGGGGACCTATCCGCTGTCGAGCAAATGGTTTGAAATAAATATACCGAATGAATTTCAGCCGTTGCGTCATATTGCGATTTTTAAAAATGATGCCGGAGAGGCCGATTATCGGCAGTACGATATTTGGGGCATATCGCCCAAGGGGCTGGTCAAGTACAGCCGCGGGCAATGGATTCAAGGCGAAATAATTGAACCGGGAAGCGAGCAGACGGCGGAAGGAATTCTGAGGCAGTATGTGGGGTTGATCGGCGATTCGGCCGAGGAGAAAGTGCAGCCATTGATGGAAAAATTGGGTCGGGCCAATAACCCTTATCCGCGCGAGCATTTGGACAGTCTTAAAAATAACGTCATGCAGCGAATTCCGGAAAATTTCAAGTCCAAAACCGAGCTGGAGAATGCTTTCAATAAGGCGGACGAGGCTTATAATCAATGTTTGCTGGATTGGACCGTCCTGAATAAGGCCTTCGATGCGTATCATGACGCCGTCAAGGATTCCGTTATCAGTGAATCGGAAGCGGATAAGATTCTATTCGCATTGGAGAAAGCCGGAGCCAGAAACCTTCCGGCGCAGTTGACGATTCCTTTTGACGTCAATTTTTCGGGAGAAATCAACGATCTCGCCGCCGATAATGATTTCATCTGGGTCGCTTCGGGTTCCAATCTGTACCGTTATAACGGCAGCGGGTGGCAAAAATTCGGGGCCGATCAAGGATTGGCGGTCGGTAAGGTCAACCTGGTGCGGTTATTCAATAAAAAGGCCTATCTGGGGACCGATAACGGTCTGGTTGTTTATGATAATGGCGCCTTCACTTTTTACGGCAGCAATACCGGATTGCCTGAAAAGGAAGTAGCGGCTGTGGCGGTTGCGAAAGACAACGATGCCTGGGTCATAATTGACGGCGATCTATACCATTTTGACGGCAAATCATGGAAAGACTACTTTGTTTATAATGATGTTTTACAGCAATCGGATTCGGCCATATATGAAACCATGAAGCTTTTTGGAACCGCCGCAGAAAGAGATAACTACCTGGCAAAATATTCCAATTTGAATGCCGTGACGGAGCCGACGGCAATACCACCGGCCGGAGTGGGGATTCATCACTTGATGGATTCGGTCGGCGTCTTAAAGGCTTTTGCGGCCGCTCAGGATACCGCAATTAATAAAGTCTATATAGATGCGGTCAGCGCGGCGGGCCCGGGGAAAACTGTCAAAGTCCCATATACGGCCGGAATTTATCTGAATCCGACCGATATGGCTGTCGATCAGAAAGGCGGCGTCTGGATCGGCACCGAATACGGGTTAATTCGTTATGACGGACGGCGGTGGTTGCGCTACGGATATCGTGATTATACGATTGATAAAGATGAAACGGTTTTGCAGCTGGCTTTGCAGAAGGTCAATGGAGATTCGACGCGCGCGGAGCGCCTGGCACGGAATATCCGAACGGTCAATGAATTGACGGAAGACAGTCTTAAAACCGGCCAAATTATAAAAATGTATGCTAATCCGGCGGGCGCCCGAATTAATGAGATTCAACCATTTGAAGGCCGGATGTTCTTTGCCACCAGTAGCGGAACAATATATTATGACGGTCGCTGGTCTCGCTATAATCAGGAAAATCTGGGGACGGCGCCGACTTCCACAATCGACCACCGGGGCAATAATGCATGGTTCGCCTCGCCCGATCGGATTCTTGTTCGCGGCGGGGCCCGTAGCGAGCTGACGATGATGCATGTTAACTGGCTGCCGGAACTGGCCAGCGATCTTTATTATGAATTTTTCTCGTACGTCAAGAATGTGGAGGCCCTGGGAACGATCGGAGGCAATGTCACATTCCTGTCATACGGCAATATTAAACGTACGGACCCTCAAGGAAATGACCTGGGAGATTTTTCCGCTTTTGATTTTGCCCTGACGCTTTCTTATGGCACGGCTCTTTCGCCATCACTTTCGGGAGGGATTTCGACCAAGATTATTTATTCGCATCTTTCATCGGTGGGAGCCGGAAAGGAAAAGGGAAGCGGGACCTCGACCGGCATAGCGCTTGACGCGGGAATATTGTATAAATTAACGCGCCGCGTAACCTTCGGTGCGGCGGTGACCAATCTTGGTCCAGATATCGCCTATATCGATGTGGCTCAGGCCGATCCACTCCCGCGCAATCTGGCGATAGGTTTGGGTTGGAAATTGGCTGAATCGGCCTATAACAAATTCCTTATAACGGCCGAGGCCAATAAATCCCTGGTGGGACTCAATAACAGCTTTTCGCAGGAAATAAAGGAAGTCGTTCTGAACGCGGGCGCCGAGTATTGGTACGGATCGTTCATTGCTTTTCGAGCCGGTTATATCTATGATCAGGAGGGGGAAATCAAGACTCCCACTCTGGGGTTCGGTCTGCAATATCGCCTATTCCGTTTTGATTTTGCTTATATTCCTTCGAACGATCAGGTGCCGTTGGCCAATACCATGCGTTTTTCACTGTCGATAGCAATGTAACGGCCGAGCACAATGGAGGTTGGGAGTATGCGATTATATGCGAGAATAGGACTTTCGCTTTGCCTGGCCGGATTGCTGGCGGTATCGTCGTTTGCCGTCGAGGGCAAAATTATGATGCCGAAAGGAACAGGTAGAATTTCGGCGGATAGTCTGCAGGGGAAAATAGTCGAGCGCGGCTTTCACTCGGCGGTGTCCAAGCGAAACATCCTGAAACTGGAGCGGGAAAATCCATGGATGCTTCCCAAGGCGGGACTCAAACCGGGTGTCAAGGATACCATAAAGATCCTCGCCCTGCGTTGTGATTTCCAATATGAAAACCCGGATGATCCAAGTACCACGGGGCGGGGCCGTTTTGATATGCGTGATACGACGACTTTTAAAAATGAAGAAGGGCATATGATTGATCCTTCGCCGCATATCAAACGGTATTTTGAGAAGCATCTGGAGGCGATGGCTCTTTACTACTATTTCGTTTCGGAGGAGAAAGTTGCCATCCAATATGTTGTATATCCTGTTCAGAGCGATTCGGTTTATCACTTGCCTCATACTATGGGATACTACGGCGCCCAGCGCCCAGATTCCGGTTTGAGCGAATATGTTACGGATGCTCTGAGATTGGCGGACAGTTCGGAGCCGGCGATCACTTTTGCCGATTATGATTCGTTTATTCTGTTTCATGCCGGCTCGGATCGCCAAAATGATATCGGTTTTCCGCCGACCACATCCGATCTTTATACCGGCAATGTATTTCTCGGGGATCCGGTTTATGTCGACAATACGGGAACGGATTCCACCATTATAACCGATGCCGTGGTTATGCCCGAGACCGCCTGTCAGGATAATCGGGCCACGGCCCTGAACGCGGTGATGGTTCACGAATTCGGCCATCAATTGGGCGCAGTCGACCTTTACAACACACAGACTTTCCTGACTCAGGTCGGGGATTTTTCGACCTGGGACAATAATGGTTTCGGCACCGGAATCGATTTTGGTTTCAGCGTGGGGCGGGTTTTTGGAACGATGGCGGTTTATCCGGACGCCTGGCACCGCGCTTTCTTCGGTTTCGTAGAGCCGGTGGTGTTTCGGAGCGGGACCGATATTCCGCTGGTGGCCGATGAAATGATAAAAGACGGAATCAAAATCGCGAAAATTCCGATTTCCGAGTATGAATATTATCTTCTTGAAAACAGGCGGGAAGATATTGACGGTAAGCCGACCGCGCTTTTGGCCGATTCGGCCACATCCGTAATTCTTGGACCTGTCGATCTGGACAGAAATTATACTCATGAATATGATTTTCTTTTACCCGGCTCGGGGATACTTATCTGGCACGTGGATGAACGAGTGGCGCTGATGGATTATGACGGCGACGGCATCAATAATTTTAATGAAAATCAGTTGCAGCTTGATCCGACCCACCGTTTTGTCGAATTAATGGAGGCCGACGGGCTGATTAATTTCGGGGGGTATTATTACGCCGGATTCGGCTCTCAGGAAGACATGTATTACGCCGGGAATAATTCTTCTTTCACACCTAACACCAATCCACCGTCGATAGGATATTACGGCGTTAACAGTCATATCAGGATAACAGGGATTTCGGCCCAGGATACGACCATGAGTTTCAGTGTCGAATATGATAATGTCTCGAGCGGCTTCCCTCGGCGGGCGGGGTATCCGGCCTTCAGCCTGAATCCGATCGCCGCCGATCTTGACAATGACGGCAATGATGAAATAATTGACGGCGCCAATCAAAATTTGGTAGTGATTAAGGAGGATGGCTCCGATTTCCTCCCTGAAGGGCCGGTGCAATACGATACGTCTTTTTCTTTAAGCGGCAAGGGATATGCCCCGGTTCCGCTTTTTGCGAAGGTGCCGTTTACCATTACGGCCGGTCCGGTGGTGGGGCATATGGGAACAAATGCTGAAACCACCTATGTGGCGGTAGGGGCATCCACGAATGTCTATATCTACAGCACTCGTGACGAAGACCATAATGGTCTGGCAGATCTGATGTACACTTCATCGGTCCAGCCGACGATGGCCGTAGCGATCACGACTGGGAAGAAACTGATTGTGGCGGGAATTAAGGATACATCGTTTGTCGAGTTATTTGAGATTGAAAACGGCGTGGCCTTGCCTTTCGGCGGCCGTGTTACATATATCATCGCCTCGGCTCTATACGGAGTAACGCAGGTGGGTGAAGGTCTGGCGCTAATTACCGGTAAAGCGGACAATACCAGACTCTATTATGTCAGGCCGAACGGCGATACCTCCTCATACAATCTCGAAGGCAAATATACTCTGGGGCCGATCTGTGTCGATCTTGACAGAAACGGCTTACCGGAAGAAGTAATTGCCACGCAGGACGGAAAAATCAAAGTGGTAACTATCGATACTTTGACAAATTCATTTGCGATCTATAAACAAATTGATTTGCATAATGCGTTAACCGCCAATCCGGTGGCCGCTGATTTTGACAATGACGGCTATGTTGATATTATAGTCGGGGGCCGGGGGGAAATATACGGTTTGGACCGGAATTTCGTTTCGCTTACCGATTTTCCCATAACAATCGATCGAAAATTTCCAGGGGATGACGTCATATCGGCGCCGATTGTGGCCGATATCGACGGTGACAGATATCAGGATATCATAGTCGGCATGACAAGCGGCAATTGCTATGCCTTTGGCCCGGAATTGAAATACGGCTTTCCGGTCGCATCCGGGGGCATTTGTATCGGCTCTCCGGTAGTTTATAAAAAAGGTAATAGGGGGGGGCTGGGATTTTTGGGAGTCGACGGCTGGTTTTATTCATATGATGCTTCTTATGATTCGAGGCACGCCAATTGGCCGATGGGCGGGGCGGATCAACAGGGGAGTTTTAACCTGCCGCCATCAAAATTATCACCGCCGGTCGCAAGTGCGGATATATTGCCGAAGGAAAAATTTTTCTGTTATCCCAATCCGGCGCTGGATGGGCGAACCACCATTCGCTATTTTTTGGGAAAGGATGCCGATGTTACATTGACCATGTATGATTTGTCCGGCAAGCAAGTGGATCAGATCAAGTCCCGTTCAGTCGAAGGAACGACCGAACGACTCTGGAATGGGGCGTCTTTGCCGACCGGTGTTTATAGGTGCATTATTAAGGCCGAGTTCGGCGGTGACACCAAAACCGCCTTCACCGATATTGCGATAATTAAATAAGAAAGGAATAGATGATGAAGAAAGCTTTGCTACTAACCACTATCCTGGCAACACTGCTATACCTGCCTTTGAGTGCAATTACTCTGGAAAACAGCGAACTTAACTTAAAAGTCCAGGCCCTGAAAAATAACGGGCACGAATATATAAAGATGCTAACTCAGGGTGATCAGCCGGGCGATGAATTTGACGAGGCCAATGCCAAAAACAGCGGAATTTATAATTATGAGTACAAATCTCCCAAAAAAGCCTTTCTGTATTCCCTGCTTCTCCCCGGTTTGGGACAACGTTATGCGGGCTCAAGCATCATAAAACAGATCGGTTTTCTGGGCATTGAAGGGACCCTGTGGGGGTTCCAATTTAAGAATCGCAGTGACGGGAACAAAAAAACCGATGAATTCCAAGCCTGGGCGGACAAGTATTGGACGGAAGGGGATAGTACCACAACACAATCGTATCGCGGTTGGCTGTACTTACATGGTGACACGGAAGGCGTTACTGTGGGATATGATCATACGTTGCCGAGCTCGAAGACGCAGCAGTATTATGAAATGATAGGCAAATATGACCAATTTCGCGGCGGATGGGATGATTATTGGAGTGATACCGCCAAATATGAGATAATTGTAAATGAGCAGTTGGTCAATATATCGCCTCATCGCGCCACTTATCTCGATATGCGCAAGAAGGCCAACGACCTACTCAATAAGGCCGACAATTTTATAGTTTATGCCCTTATTAATCATCTGGTCTCGGCTTTCGATGCGGCCATCTCGGCCCGGCGCCATAATAGAAATCAATCCGGAGATAATTGGTCGCTGGATACCATAATGAAATATTATTCCGCGACCGAAGAAATTCCGGTGGTCAGATTTTCATATAAATTTTAGTGAGGGCGGATGTGAGGAAATTGAAAGAATCGTCGGTATTATTACTTATTGGGATGTTGATTATTCCGATTATGGCACCGGTCAACGGTCTTTGCCAGGTGCAATTTAAACCGTCACCGATTCATCAGCCCGTGGTTGCTTCGGAAAGAGACCCCTTCGATGATTTCGGGGGGCCGCCGGACAAAACAAAGAAAAAGGCGCCCAAGGTTACCGATCAGAACGAGAGTCATCTTTCCAAAACCAAGGCCATGGTTCTGTCGCTTCTTCTGCCGGGAGCGGGGCAGTACTATGCGGGCGCCAAGGGCCGCGCCGAGGTTTTTATCGGATGGGAATTGATAACCTGGGCCGGAGTATATACTTTTCACACCTACGGCGGATGGAAAAAGGATGATTATATTCGCTATGCGCAGATTCACGCCGGGATCGATCCGGCCGGCAAGGACGACAGTTTCTACAAGAATTTGACTTTTTACGAAAATCGTGAGGATTATAATTCCGCCGGCAGAATTATCGAGCCGACCGCACCGTATTATCCCCCGGGGCCGTCATATTACTGGCAGTGGGATCGGCAAAGTTCGCAGGACGAATTCCATTCGATTCGCAACGCCAGTAAATCGGCTTTTCGAAAAGCAACCTTTATGATAGGGGTGGCGGTTTTTAACCGGATTGTGTCGAGTATCGATGCGTTACGCACGGTAAAGAGCATGGCCGGCCGGGTCCGCGATGAGGTGCCCGGCTACTCCCAAAAGGAAGACAAGTTGAAATTCAAATTTAATTGTAATCCTTTCGGCAGTAATCCGCGCATAGGGATCGGCGTTTCACAGAATTTTTAGCAAAGGCGCGGCGGAAGGTCGAATTAATTAAATTTCTGTCGTCATAATTTGTTGACTTGAGTAGCGTGTCACCTTATCCTTGAGACATGCGTCTTATTATCCCCATTTTGAGATTGGTTCGTATCCACAATTGCCTAATCGCGGGGGCCGGCGTCTGGATCGGGGGATATCTTGTTTATTTTCAGGAGAATAATCTACGTCTTTTGCTGGCGTCAATCGCCGCGGCCTTAATCTGTGCCGGCGGGAATGCGCTGAATGATTTTTTTGACATTGAATCCGACCGGATAAGCCACCCCGGTCGGCCGCTTATAGGAGGCACGGTGCCTTCATATCTGGCAATCATGGTTTGGATTGTTGCCAATCTGGCCGCGGTTGTTATATCAATCTTCCTGCACCCTATTCAATTGATTATTGCCGTTTCGGCCATAATAATACTGGTATGGTATAACGTATGGCTCAAAAGAACCGTCATATGGGGAAATCTTGCGGTGGCAATATTGGGTGGGGCGGTGTTTATCTTTGGAGGGTTGTGCAATCCGCAATTATCTTTGAAATTTCCCGGGGCTTTGATTCCGAGCCTCTTCGCATTTCTTTTCCATCTGGGCCGCGAACTGATAAAAGATATTGCAGATTACGAAGGGGATAAGTCCCAGCATATTCGCACTCTGCCGGCAGTAATATCGCCTCTTGGCTCTCTGATTCTGGCAAGTTTTATATCTACGGCTCTTATAGTGCTGACGGTTTATCCGATTTGGCAGAAATGGTATAACCCCGCCTACGGATTAATAGTGGTATTCCTGGCCGATATCCCTCTGATCGGATTTCTGGCGTTTTCATGGTTTGCGCAACGTCTTGATAGATTTGCGCTTACGGCGACGGCAATGAAGGTCATGATGGTCTTGGGCATGGCGGCATTTCTCTTTGGCCGCAAGTAATTTATTTGCAACCACGACCTTATATCATAGTATAAATCTAATTAAAGGTAAGATGTTAACTATTTGACTTAAGGATACTTTTTTATATTTTTCGTGCCTTATAAAAAAATGCAGAAATTATGATAAAGAATTTTTCGGGCCTTGTTCTAATTATTTACCTGTTGATTTTTATATCTCCTGTTAGCGCGGGGGAATTATCATTATCGGCCCGCCTGGATCACAACGAAATAGCGTTCGAAGGAACCGTAGGGCTCGATATTGAAATTAAATGGCAGGGCGGGATGGACAAGTATGCCTTTGGTCTCCTTCCGTTACCCGTGGCCCAGGGGTTGCAGGTGCAGGGGACGACCTCAGCCATTTCAAGCGGAATCGAATCGGGAACGGAAGTTACCACCCGCAAATTTCATTATGATTTCAGGCCAAGCAGGGCGGGAATCGGAATTATTGAGCCGATTATATTAAAATATGTTTCCATGCCGGATTCAATTCCCGGCGAGTTAACCACCCAACAGTTTCAGGTTTCAATCGCCCAGCCATTGCCCAAATCGGTCAAATCCAATTTTAAAAGGAATGCCGCCATTCTGGGAGCTGTAATTGTCCTGCTGGCGGCCATTATCTACGGGTTGAAATTAAGGCAAAGAAAGTCAATACCGACCGCCCCGGTCCTGAATCCGGAGGCTAATTTTGCCGACCAGCTGACTCAATTAAAGAAGGAAACATCATTCGACCGGAAAGCTTTCTTCACTCATTTGTATAAAATTCTTGGGGAGTATTTGGAGAAAAAGTATGGGATGTCTTTGGGCGGAAAATCGGCGGCGGTGGTATTGGAACAACTGCATGCAACTGAAATAGAGACCGGGAAAAAAGGGAAATTAATCGAATGGATAACGCTCGCGGAAAAGGAGAAATATGCTCCGGTCAGCGGCGCGCCGGGAGATACCATTCGTCTGATTTCCGAATTGGAAGATTTTTTTGGAAAATAACAGCGGCCATTATACGGAGGCGAAATGAATAAAGACATTGAACAAATTCAAGCGATCGTGGAAAAGGAATCGGTTTTTGTCGAAAAACTCACTTCTCAAATGAGTTCGGTGATTGTCGGCCAAAAATATATGATTGAACGGCTCCTTATCGGGCTTATGGGAGACGGCCACGTGCTTCTGGAAGGCGTGCCGGGACTGGCCAAGACGCTGGCCGTCAAGACCCTTTCGGACGCCGTCAATACCAAATTTCAAAGAATTCAATTTACACCGGATCTTCTTCCGGCCGACCTGATCGGAACGATGATTTATAATCCTCAAAAAGGAGAATTCTCGGTGAAAAAAGGACCGATATTCTCCAATATTATTCTGGCCGATGAAATCAACCGTGCCCCAGCCAAGGTCCAATCGGCCCTGCTGGAAGCGATGCAGGAACGTCAGGTCACAATTAGCGATAATACTTATAAACTGGATGAGCCGTTTTTGGTGCTGGCGACGCAGAATCCGATTGAGCAAGAGGGGACATATCCGCTTCCCGAAGCACAGGTCGATCGGTTCATGCTGAAATTGAAAGTCACTTATCCGTCACCGGCCGAAGAGCGAATGATTATGGACCGGATGACGGTGGGACAAGCAATCAAAGTCGAAAAGGTTATCACCCCCGAGGATATAATAAGGGCGCGCAAAGTAATCGCGGAAATTTATGTCGACGACAAGGTGAAAGAATATATCATAAATATCGTTTTCGCTACCCGCGAACCGGATAAGTATGGCCTGGCGAATATGAAGGATTTAATCGCCTATGGGGCATCGCCCCGGGCCACGATATATCTGAATATCGCGGCCAAAGCCCATGCCTTTTTACGGGGGCGCGGTTATATAACGCCGGAAGATGTGAAAGCGATCGGCCTTGATGTTCTGCGGCATCGTATAATCATAACATATGAGGCCGAAGCCGAAGAGAAATCATCGGATGATATCGTGAAACAAATCTTCGATACGATCGAAGTGCCGTGATTTCTTAGATGACTTATGGACCAGAAAGAAATTTTTAAAAAAATCAGGCGCATTGAAATCAGGACCAAGCGCCTGGTCAATGATCAGTTCTCGGGCGAATATCATTCGACCTTCAAAGGGCGGGGTATTGAATTTGAAGAAGTGCGTCAATATCAGCCCGGCGATGATATCCGCTTGATCGACTGGAATGTGACGGCCCGGGTCGGATATCCTTATATCAAAAAATTCCGTGAGGAAAGAGAACTATCGGTCATTTTTTTGGTCGATATGTCATCGTCGGGATTCTTCGGCACCAAAGAGCGGTTCAAAGAGGAAACGGCGGCGGAATTATGCGCGGTCCTGGCTTTTTCGGCGATCAAGAATAACGACAAAGTCGGGATGATTATCTTTACCGATCGGATCGAGAAATTCATACCGCCCAAGAAGGGCAAAGGGCATGTGCTTCGCCTGATTCGGGAGATTCTTTATTTCAAACCGACCGGGACCGGAACCGATATCGGCATGGCCCTCGAATATTTCAACCGCGTCATAAAAAAGAAGTCGGTCGTATTTCTGATATCGGATTTTCTTTCGGAAGGATATATCAAGCCGCTTCAGATCGCCAATAATAAGCATGACATGGTGGCGATGAAGATTTCCGACCCGCGGGAATTGAAATTCGAAAATGTGGGGATGATCGAACTGGAAGACGCCGAAACCGGAGAGATAATGGTAATCGATACCGGTTCTTCGGAATTTCGCCTGGATTTCGCACAGAAGGCCGAGGCCGACAATTTTGCCTTGAAGCGATCGTTCCGATTAATCAATATCGATTTCATCAATATTATAACCGACCAATCATATATAGTGCCGCTCATTAATTTCTTCAGGATGAGGGAAAAGAGGCGTTAGGATAAATGGGTATGGAGAAAGGCAAGTCAATATTTGGGATTTTGAGTTTGATTTTATCGGGACTGACCCTGGTTGCGATAATTTACCTGATTGCCGATTTTCGTCGGTCTAATAACGTCCAAGATTACTCCACGCAGAAGAATCTGGCCGGAGAATTGTCCGACAATAACCTCTATACGGCGGCCATCGATCAGTATAACCGGATTCTGGCGGATCCGAGGCTGGATGCCGAGATTTCGGCCAATATCCATTATCTGATCGGCAAAATCTATTATGAAAATCTTCAGGATTATGCCAACGCGGCGGCGCATTATGTCATGGCGCGCTCTTTGAATCCCAAAGGGAGTTTTTATAACGAAGCCGGCAAGAATCTGATTGCATCGCTTGAAAAAATGGGACGAGTGGTTGACGCCAAGCGGGAACTGGATCAAGAGGCGAATTTGAATCCTCCGAAACCGGAAATGGGCGGGACGCTGGTGGCTAAAATCGGGGCAGAGCCGGTTTATATGTCGGATATTGACGATGCCATCAGGAATCTGCCGCCGGAGATGCAGAAGAAATTTCTGGGCGCCGAGGGAAAGAAAGAGATGCTTCAGCAATATATTGCGGTGGAACTGATGTATAAGGCGGCCGTGCGAGAAGGATTGGATCGGGATGCATCAATCGTAAAGCAGAAAGAGCAATTGGAGAAGCAACTGGTGGTCGAGAAATATGCGACCAGTAAAATACTTCCGCAGATAAATATCGATACGGCCGATGTCCGGAATTTTTATCTGGCCAATAGAAAAGAGAAGTACGGCGATAAATCGTACGATGACGTCAAAACGCAGGTAATTATGGATTATCAGCAGGTCAAATCACAGCGGGCTTTCGCAGATTATATCGCCAAGCTGGCGGCCGTGGAAAAAGTGCAAATTTTCGATGAGAATTCAAAATAGAGAAATGTCGCGCAAATTAAGAAATATAGTATTGGCTTTATTGGCGATACATCTGGCCGTTTTGATAGCTTATACGATGTACCGCATAATCGGCGGTGATGAAGGGGTTTATCTGGCCGCCACGCACGCGGTGGGACTGCAGAAAGCCCTTTATTCGGGATTTTTCTACACCCAGATGCCGCTTCTGCCGACCGTTTTTTCGTCGCTGGCTCAGTGGGGATGGAAATCTTTTTGGATTTTGCGGGGTCTGGCCGTGACGGCAGGCTTTTTGTCGGCCGTATTGTTATTTGCGATTGTTTTAAAAATGACGCGAAACCTGACCATTGCGGCGGCGGCGCTGGCCCTGTATACATTTTCGGGATTGATAATATCGATGCACACCATTTACGAATCGCCCGTTTTTGCCCATTTTCTGAGTCTGGCCACTTTTTATTTATGGCTTAAATATCGGGAAGGGGAGAAGATAATTCATCTGGTGATGATGGGATTGTTTTTGGCGACCTTGATCAACCTACGCGCAACGTATATTGTACTACTCCCGCTTTACTTATGGTCGGTAATATCGCTATCGCGGAGAGATAGGATCAAGAGAATCCTATTGTTGCTTGCGGCTCTGGCTATTCCTACCATACCGACACTGCGGATAATTGCCATATCGCCGCGGCATTTCTTTTTTGACAATTTTATTTTTCAGATATATCGCGAAACGGATAGGAGTATCGGGTATTTTGTTCTAAATAAGCTTACCATTTTCATCAGAACCATAATGGACCCGCATCTATTGATACTAATTGCTCTGACTATTCTATCAATTATACTTCTCCTGCGGTCAAAGAAAATCGCCAAATTAAATGATATCGTCAAAAAGCCGGAAGGTATGGCATTAGGCAATCTGATACTAATCGCTATTGTATATCTATTTCCCTATCCGACCTTGAGGCATTATTTTGAGCAGTATATGGCTTTCGCCATAATTGTCGTGGCGGTCAATCTGGAATATATGTGGAACCGGATGAAGGAGCTGGTTGCTCCAGTATTGAGAAAGACCGCCATTATTCTATTTTCAGGTGCTTATCTAATGTCTCTGATTCCATATTTGGCGGTCGATATTTTTGCGGTGCGTGACCGCGATCATAGACGATTTTTACCGGATGTGAAAAGAGTTACGGCGCGAATGCTGGAACTGGCGGGGCCGGCCGACACGGTCTTTTCCGAATGGCCGCTTTATCCATTTCTGACCGGCCAGACGGTGCTTCCGTATACCGAGATTATAACATCGCAATGGGCGATGCCGCTCGATCATCAAGGGTTCATATATTACAAATTGTGCGACAGTATATATTTGAAAGAGGCCGTGGGAAGAAAAACGCCCAGTCTGGTCGTGGCCGTCTATGAGCCGCCGTCATATTATAGGCCGGAGCTTGACGCCGGTTATGATATGGCCTATCAAGCAAACGATGTAAGTATTTACAGGAGAAAATGAGCAGTTTCAAATACATATTGGCTATTTTGGCGATTTCCGCGACAATGCTTCGAGGGGCGGATAAACCGCCCGTGGATACGGTCAAATCGGCGCCCGGCATAACGATTGAAACCTCGGTGGATCGCTCCGAGATTTATATCGGCGATTTAATTAAATATACTCTGGCCATTATTCATGACTCCGATATCGTCCTGACACCGCCGCCGATCGGGGCCAACCTGGGGGCGTTCGATGTCAAAGATTATCAGACCGATGTGGAAACGAAATTGAAAGACGGCCGGATTAAAAGCGAAAGCCGCTTTGTGTTGACAACATTTACGACCGGCGATTATATTATACCGCCGATCCCGGTGGAATTCAAGCTTCCCGATGGGACAGTTAAATATCTTATTTCGGAACCGACGCCGATAAAAGTTAAATCACTTCTGGCCGAAGGGGGCGATTCGGCCGATATTCGTGATATCAAAGGGCCGATCTATTTCAAAACCAAAGCGCTCTGGCCGTACTATATGGCGGGAGCCATTGTTATCTTGGCTGCGGCGGGTTATTACTGGTGGTGGCGGCGGCGCAAGAAGCTCGGCCCGGCTGAATTTATTGATACCCGCAAGCCGTGGGAGATTGCGTTCGAAAATCTGGCTTTGTTACAGCAGAAGGGGTATATCGCGGACCGGAAAACGAAGCAATTTTATATTGAGTTGACTGAAATTATCAGGGCCTATTTCGGCCGTATTTATAAGATGCCGGTTCTGGATATGACCACCGATGAATTCCTGGAGCAGATTATTCAAAAGGAAGTTGACGCCACCCTGTTTGAGCGTCTGAAAAAATTTCTTAATCACGCCGATATGGTGAAATTCGCCAAACTAATTCCGGAGACGGAAAGAATGACGGCCGATTTTGAAGAGGCCTCGGAGATGGTTGAAGTGGTTCGTCAGGTCGAAATGACAAAAGTGCAGATGATGACGGCAATGACAGAAGTCACGGGAAAAAGCGATGTTTAGATTCGCCGGTTTTCATATTACTCTTTTTGATCGTGATATTTCGCTTTCGGCATTATCGATATTTGTGGCCGGGGCGGTTATCCTGGTCCTGATGTTATTTTTCGAATTGCGGCGGGGCCGGCGGCAATCGGCATCAATAAGATACAGCGATCTTAAAATTATCAAAAAAGCGGCCAAAACCGGCCGGCAGAAATTCCGTTTCCTTTTAAGTGTTCTTCGTATCCTGGCGATATCGCTTTTATTGGTGGCTTTTGCCCGTCCTCAGGCAGGCACCGAAAACCGGGAAGTGACTTCGGAGGGAATTGATATTATGCTGGCGCTGGATATATCCGGTTCGATGCGGGCCGAGGATTTTAAGCCGCAAAATCGACTGTATGTCGCTAAAGAAGAGATCAAGAAATTCGTTTCCAAGCGGGTGAGCGATCGTATCGGCCTGGTGGTCTTTTCGCAGACATCATTTACGCAGTGCCCGTTGACCCTCGATTACGGCGTTCTTCTGAATTTTCTGGATCAAGTTAAATTCGGGATGATTAAAGACGGTACCGCAATCGGGATGGCGCTGGCCAACTGCATCAATCGGCTCAGGGAATCGCCGTCCAAAACCAAAGTCATAATTCTGCTGACTGACGGCGTCAATAATGCAGGTGAGATTGATCCTTTGACGGCGGCGACGATAGCCAAGACCATGGGGGTCAAAATTTATACCATCGGTATCGGAAAGCCCGGTATGGCCATGTATCCCGTGGATGACCCCATTTTTGGGAAACGATATATATATCAGCCGAATGAAATCGATGAAGATATGTTGCGCAAGATTGCCGAAAAGACCGGCGGAAAATATTTCCGGGCCCGATCCGAAAAAGAATTGGAAGATATTTACAGTGATATCGACAAGCTGGAAAAGACCAAGATTAAGGTCAATGAATATACTCAATACAAAGAAC
>CALMKK010000360.1 GCA_937867135.1 uncultured candidate division Zixibacteria bacterium | reverse complement strand
CACGATATCGGCAAAATCGTTATGAGTGAATTTGTCGGCGAAAATTTCGACCAAATACAGAAAATTGTGTCCGACCGAAAGGCGACCTTCGAGGAGGCCGAGCAGGAGGTCCTTGGCGTGGATCATTCCGAAATCGGGGCCATAATTGCCGATCATTGGCATTTCCCTTCCCGGATAATCGATTGTATCCGCTGGCATCATAATCCGGATATCGCTCCGGAAATTGACCCGGCCATCGATATCGTGCATATCGCCGATTCCGTCTGCATGATGGAGGGGTTTGGACTGGGACGGGACGATATGCAATATCGCCTCAATGAGAATTCTATCAATAGATTGAATATTTCCGAAACGACTATTGAATTGGCCGTCGGCCAAACCATTATGATGATGGAACAAATGGAAAATATGTTTAAGGATATACCGACCGCCGAAGCGGTCAGGAGCTGAAGATATGGCATATAATATCTTAATCGTAGATGATTCAAAAACCATAAGGTCCATATTGTCGAAAACACTCGGATTGACCAGGTTGGCGATCAATCAGATTTTCGAGGCCGGTAACGGCAAGGAAGCGTTGGAATGCCTTCAGGAAAACTGGATTGATTTGGTCTTGACCGATCTGAATATGCCGGTAATGTCCGGGATCGAATTAATTGACGCTATGGCCAAGGATGGAATGCTTAAGGATATCCCCGTCATTGTCGTCTCAACCGACGGGAGTACCACCCGAATCGAGGAATTGAAAGAAAAAGGCATCCGGGAGTACATCCGCAAGCCCTTTACGCCTGAAGCCATCGGCGAGATAATCGACCGAATTCTGGAGGCCGTCAATGAATGAATCCAAACGCAAAGAATTATTGAGCGAAATAGTCTGCAAAGTGTTCGAGCAGACCGCTTTTCTCTTCCCCGAGAAAGTCAATTTTCTGGAGGGCATGTCTTTTGATGATTTCGAGTTGATCTCCGTCAATTTGGAATTTCGCGGCGATAAGGAAGGCGAAACGGTCTTGATTATTCCGATCGATCTCTGCCGCGAATTGGCGGCCAATTTACTTGGCGAAGATCCGGCCGAAGGGGAAGACCGGGAAAAATGTTATGACGCCGCCCGCGAGATTCTGAATATTATCACCGGGCAAATGTTGACCGAATTGTTCGGGCAGAAGGCGCTTTTCAGCCTGGACTCTCCTCGCGCGACGGAATTGGCCTGCGAGGCATTTTTTGCCGGGTATGAGCAGGGCGATTATGTCTGTTGCACCGTTGATGATTATCCCATATTCGCCGCCATGAGTTTGAAAGAAAAGGTATATGAGCATTAAGGTCCTGATCGTTGACGATTCGGCGGTCGTGCGCAAAATATTCTCGACCGAGTTGAGCCGCGATCCGCAGATAGAAGTGGTCGGGACGGCCCCCGATCCCTATATTGCACGGGACAAAATTGTGGCGCTGCAACCCGATGTCCTTACCCTGGACGTCGAAATGCCGCGCATGGACGGCATTACTTTTTTGAAACGGCTGATGAAGTATTATCCGGTGCCGACCGTGGTCGTATCATCACTGACCAACAAGGGGGGAGAGTTGGCCATGGAGGCGCTCGATGCCGGAGCCGTGGATATTATGTGCAAGCCGGGAGCCTCATATTCGGTCGGCGATATGTCGGTCGAATTAATAGAAAAAATCAAAGCCGCCGCGCAGGTTAAATTAACGAAAAAAACCGAAACGGCGGGAAACGTTGCCCCTTCCCAGCGGCTATCTCTCAGCAAAACAACCAATAAAGTCATTGCTATCGGAGCTTCTACCGGCGGAACCCAGGCCCTGCAGGCCGTTTTATCGGTTCTTCCGGCCAACACCGCCGGTATCATGGTCGTCCAGCATATGCCCGAGAATTTCACCCGCTCTTTCGCCGCCCGGCTAAATGACGTATGTGAGATGGAGGTGAAAGAAGCTCAGGACGGCGATTCGGTGATACCGGGACGGGTTCTAATCGCCCCCGGCAATTTCCATATGATGTTGAACCGCTCCGGCGCCTTATATTACGCCCGGGTTACAAATGGCCCCCTGGTTAATCGGCACCGACCATCGGTCGAAGTCCTGTTCAAATCGGTGGCCAAGTATGCCGGCGCCAATGCCGTCGGAGTTATAATGACCGGTATGGGCGCCGATGGGGCCGAAGGCATAATGGAAATGCGGAATAATGGGGCGTTTACCATTGCGCAGGACGAGGCCTCAAGCGTGGTCTTCGGCATGCCCAAGGAAGCCATCAAACTGGGCGGCATCGACAAGGTTGATCCGCTCGATAAGATACCGGGCGAGATTCTTGTACATCTCTAAGGCAGAGACATATTTTTCCGCCGAATAGTCAAATCACTCCTCCAATTAAAAAAGCGGTCGATACGACCGCCTTTTTATAGTCAAAAATCAGTTTAGAGCGTCGGACAATTTGGCGCCGGCCCGCTCCTATAGAGGAAATTAATCAAATATGAAACATCAATGATATTGGTTCCTCCGCTACTATTGACATCGGCCGATTGCGGCGGAATCGGTGCCGGTCCGCTGCGGTATAGGTAATTTATGATGTATGAGACATCTATTATATTGACCGTCCCATTGGCGTTGGCGTCACCGCAGATAAATTTGTTGACATAGAAGATCTGGGGGATCGCATAATCCGAAGAATCACCGCTCGATATCTTAAATCCTTTGGCCCGCCAGAAATAATATCCGCTTCCCAGATCAGGCGACGTCAGGGTCACGAATGTCGTATCCGAAACTCCCGAATAGAGAATTGTACCAAAATGCGAATCCGAAGCGATTTCGATACGATAGCGGTCATCGCTATTCTTCCATCCGGTGGCCCAGCGCAGAGTCGGCAAACCGGTCGTAACGGTATCACCCTGAATCGGCGAGAGCAGTCGCGGATCCAGAAGCGGAATGTGCCAGTTGGCCCCGAATACATCCTGATTCCCCATCCGGGTGTCCGTCCAAACCGCTGTCACTTTATCATAAAAGGCGGTTACCCCTATATACTCCGCAATTTTTCCCGCCATCGGACTCAGGGTCAGATTCATCGGATTGGGATTTCCCTCTTGCGCTATGACGGCCTTGGCCAGCAATCCGGGATTTATGGAGACATCGGAAATGCGGTGATTGGTTGTAAATGATTCGCCGCCGTCGAAAGAATAAGCCGCAAAAACGTCGAAATTGTAGTGATTGGGATCGGTTCGCTGATCATAGAAAATGGTCAGGAGAACGCCCTCTTCATTGATAAAAAGCCAGGGATGAAACTGATCGAACATCGCCCCCGGGCCGGTATAATCATCATTGACATAAATCGGCTCCGACCAGTTGGCGCCCCCATCAGTAGAACGGATAAATTCTATATTGTAGTCATCATAGATATGATTGCTTGTATCCTGATTGGCATATTCTATATACAAACTGCCGCCAAATGGCCCTCCCGTCACATCCCCGACCGCGGCCGGTTCGTTATAGACATCGATGCCGCCGTCCACGAACCCCCAATTGCCGTATGTAAAACGGATTATTGAAGGAGTCGTGAATGTTACCCCCCCGTCGGTCGACTTCACCAGTTTGAGACAATAATCTCCGAAACAATTAATCGTGTCGCTGATACCTACGGCGGTCCATGTGACATAAACCGATCCATCGGCCCCCACAAAGGGGTTGGCAAACTGCCCTCCTTCTATTGAGCCGGAACCGCACGGATAACTGAAGCTTGTAACCGGCCCAACCACCACTGGCAGATCAAAACTCTGGGCGCCATTGGTGGAGCGGGCGAACATGATTTTGTTGGGATTTGGAAATCGCGCCCAGGCCACATAGACATTGCCCAGATACGGACTGGTCGCGCTTCGGTCGGCCGTGATAAACTGCTTATCTTCAAAATAAGGGCCGAGTCCCTGTTCCACCGTATAAGGGCCGATCCAGGTGGCTCCTTTGTCGGTCGAAACAATAAAAGTGATATATGACGAATCATCCTGGGTCAATACCGTGGATTGATAGTCAAGATAACTCATGTAGAAATTGCCATTAACGTCTACGGTTAAAGTAGGATCCGACTGCCTATCGAATTTCTGAAAATCAATGCTCACTAAAGAATCTGTCCAGAAATCGCCGCCCAGTATTGATCGCCCTACCCCGATTTGACGGTACCCAAAGCGAAAATCTCGCCAATTAGCGACCAGAATATTGCTATCGGTCGGGCAGAACCAGACCTGTTCTTCGTTTTGCAGCTGGTACGACGGTGTGGACATTTGATAATTGTCAGGAGGTGGAGGGGTGGCTGATGCGGTGAGGGACGTGAGGATCGCAACAAACATCAAAAATGCCGTTAACCGCATTTTCATAAAGAACTCCCTTATGGTAAGAAATTTGGATTTACATATAAAATATACCCTTTGAGTCCATTTCTGTCAATCGAAATTGCACCCGAATAAAAAGGACTTGACAGCCCAATTATTGAAAGATACTCTTCGTAATAAATCTGATAAATTGATCGTCATAAATCAGAAGTCCGGAGGCATAAAATGGATTATCGATTGGAAATAGATACTTTGGGAGAAGTCAAGGTCCCGAGTGACGCTTATTACGGCGCGCAGACACAGCGGGCGGTCGGCAATTTCCCGATCAGCGGAATTCATTTACAGTCGGAGTTTGTCCGGGCGCAGGCCATCATAAAATATGCGGCGGCCGGAGCCAATATGGAAGCGGGAGCCCTGGATAAAAAAATCGGCGATGCCATCGCCAAAGCCGCCGACGAAGTCCTCTCGGGCCGGATGGCCGACCAATTCGTGGTCGATATATTCCAGGCCGGTGCCGGAACCTCGCAGAATATGAATATCAACGAGGTCCTCGCCAATCGCGCCGCCGAATTGCTCGGGGGTAAAAAGGGCGAATACAAACTGGTTCATCCCAACGACCATGTCAATATGGCGCAATCGACCAATGATACCATTCATGTCGCCATCCATATCGCCGCCGTCACGGAGATTTATAATAAACTCCTTCCGGCTCTGGATAATCTCGAAAAGGAGCTGGCCCGGAAAGAAAAAGATTTCGACAGCATAATCAAATGCGGCCGCACCCATCTTCAGGACGCCGTGCCGATTCGTCTCGGCCAGGAATTCTCGGCCTATGCCGCCATGATGCGAAACAATAAAAAGCGGATTGCCGAATCTCTCGATGGTCTGAAAGAACTGGTTATCGGCGGCACCGCGGTCGGAACCGGCCTCAATGCGCCCAAAGGGTACCGAAAATATGTCATCAAGTACATTAATGAAAAAACCGGTCATGACTTCCGCATCGCCGCCAACATGTTCGAAGCGATGCAGAGTTTCGATGCGGTCGTGGAGTTCGCCGGCGCGCTCCGCACTCTGACGACCGGCTTGAAAAAGATTGCCGATGACATGCGTCTTCTCGGTTCCGGGCCGCGCACCGGTTTCAACGAGGTGCGTCTGCCGCCGGTCCAGCCCGGTTCATCGATTATGCCCGGCAAGGTCAATCCGGTGTTGGCGGAAATGCTCAACATGATCTGCTCGCACGCGGTCGGGAACGACGCCTGTATCGTGCACGCCGCGCAGGCCGGGCAGTTGGAACTCAATGTGATGATGCCGATTATCGCGTACAACCTCATTCAGGAGATTCAGATTCTGGCGGCCGGCATGAATACCTTTGCCGAGAAATGCATCAGCGGACTGGGGGCCAATGAAAAGGTCTGTCTCCGGTTCGCCGAGCGAAGCACCTCGCTGGCCACCGCCTTAAATCCGCTTGTCGGGTATCATCATGCCGCGCAACTGGCCCAGCGGGCGTTCAATGAAGATCGCTCGGTACGGGAATTAGCTTCGGAGCAGAAACTGGCCGACAAAGAGACGCTCGATAAGGCGCTCAACTTGCACCGGATGACCGAATCCCCCGATGAATCATAAGATTCGGCCTATTTAGAAGCAGTAAGGGCGGCCGATATGGCCGCCCTTTATTTATTCGCAGAAAGGGTGCAAAACTAATTATTATTTTCAAACTTTGATCTGCTGGATATTCATTGCCTCCGACGCCGGTTGCGGCTGGGTATGCGCCTCCTGGCGCTCCATGGAGCGCTTGCGGAGCCAGTCATTGGTGGTGCGGGTGTTCTGTTCGATCGCCAGAAAAACTTTGATAGTTTCGGCAATCGATAGCAGAAAAATCACCACGATTCCTCCGGCCAGAGCGGTGATACCGACCGCGATAATACCGAGAGAACCGTACATAATCAGCATGCTGGAGCGAAAAACTGAAATGCAGGATAGAATTGTCCCGATGGCGGCCAGAATGGCAAAGATAGTTATTATGACCGAGAGAATGCGCAGGGTCTTAAAAGGGGGCTCGCCGTGGCTGAGCGAAACGGCCTGACGGGAATAATCATTTTCGAATCCGCTTGACATATTTTCCTCCCGTTAATTGGGGGTTATAGATAGTAGAGCCGGGGGCTCTTTTATTATTATCGGCATCGTCGAGTCGATAATTGACCGGCTCTAACCTTGAGACCTGCTTGGGGATATTTGTACCTTTCCAAACATCCTTTGTCGTTCGGGGCCCGACACATAACCCATTCTACGAGCATCCGGGTAGTAATATCGGTCGTATAACCTGTTGCCCGGCAAGGGGCGAAAAAAACAAAGCCAAAGCAAATTCCCCGTAAGAAAATGGCGAGTATGGGGATAGGGGAATAGTGGGTTCGTTTTGCGAAAAAAAGCCCCCCATAAATGCGCATTTTTTAGGCAACATGTTGAATAAATACAACTTATAGTAATATTTAATATGCAAAAAGCTTTGAATTTCATGATTGACCTGTTTTACCACATTCATGCGCGGCCCGGCCTTTGACGGGCCCGGCTTGTAAGCGCGGCAGACTTTAGTCTGCCCGAATGCCCAGCAGCGCAGGCTGCAACCCCTGCGGTTCCGACAATGCCGATAACGCTCGGCAGTAGGACAAGCATTCCTGCTTGTCCCATGGTTCGGTTTCATTCGACCCGGATTGCATGGTGTAATTATAGGACTCCTTTCTATCAATAGAGCCCGCCGAACCGATTAACACCGAATTGATAGCGAAAATGCAAGGATTCTGTCGGGAAGGGGTTCCCGACGGCGCAGAAAAAGATGTACGGAGGCAAGCGGGCAAAGGCGGCGGGTCACGGCTTCCGCTTTCGGCGGAATCTAAGACCCACCGCAACTTCAGTATCAACCTACGGGCCCGTCAAGGCCGGGCCGCGCACAAAAATATCTGGATTCCGGGTCAAGCCCGGAA
>CALMKK010000359.1 GCA_937867135.1 uncultured candidate division Zixibacteria bacterium | reverse complement strand
GCCCCTTCGCCGGACGATTCGATTATATTAACAAAATCCGGGGTCTGGCACGCCAGACTCCGGACTATAATCAGGCCGACCATATCATCGTGGCGGAACTCATTTCCGACCCCGATGATCAAAAGGCGGGGCTTAGGCGGCCCGGCCTCAGATTTTCCCACATTCACTCCCGCTCGATATGCAATTTCAAAAAGTGACAGGAACAGGAGATGCAGGGGTCGTAATTACGAACCGCCTGCTCGCACTGCCAGGTGAGTTTATCGTTGCTCAAGGCCATATTCTTGCTGACATATTCTTTTAAATCACTTTCAATGACCTTCTGGTTCTGGGACGTCGGAGGAACGATCTTAGCATCGGCAATCCGGCCATTGTGGTCAAGGCGATAACGATGATACAATGTGCCCCGAGGGGCTTCGGAGGCGCCGAAACCGACACCGGCGTGCGGAGTGACTTCGACCGACGGATTCTCCGGCATTTCATATTGTTCTATTATCCGCAAGGCTTCTTCGCAGGCAAAAACGGTTTCAACCGCCCTGACGATAATGCTTTTGAAAGGATTCAGAACCGGCGTTTTGAGTTTGACATCGACCGCCGCCTGTTTCGCCATCGGACTCAATTGATTACAATTGAGATTAAAACGGGCCATAGGACCGACATGATATTCGCCATGTTGCAGGTGATGGGAATGAAGTGACGTGGAATGGGGAACATGGGTCTCTTCAAAATGCCGCTCGTACTCCTGCAATGAAATATCCAGCCCTTTATTGGAAACCAGGCGGCCGCCGATCAGAGGATACTCGTCCGGGTGGCGCAAGGCGACAAATTCATAGTCTCTTTCGAAGTCCGGGAAATTGAATCCCGCCACCAGCTTGACCGTGTCAATGGCGAAATCCCTTGCCCATTTCAATTGTTCTACGAACGGTTGAAAATCCTTCCTGGCGGGAACGCGGTAAAATCCTCCGACCTTGACATTGATAGGATGAATTTCCCGTCCGCCGATCAGAATCATCAGTTCATTTCCGATTTTTTTCAATTTGAGCGCTTTTTCAACCGCCTCGGGAAAATCTTTGGCCATGCGAATGGCATCTTCATATCCGAGAAAATCGGGGGCGTGCAAAAAGAAAATATGCAAGGCGTGGCTTTCAATCCATTCCCCGCAATATATCAAACGGCGCAAGGCGCACAATTGTCCGTCGACTTTGATCCCGAAGGCATCTTCCATAGCCGTGACGGAACTCATCTGGTAGGCGATAGGACAGATGCCGCAGATACGGGCGGTGATATCGGGGGCTTCGCTGTACATTCGTCCCCGCAGAAAGGCTTCGAAAAAGCGCGGCGGTTCATAAATATTCAATTTGACATCCACAACCATCCGGTTCTTTATCTTGACAAAAAGACCGCCTTCCCCTTCGACCCGGGCCAAGGCGTCGACTTTTATGGTTCTACTTCTCATATATTTCGCTCTCTTTCCGGAAGGGGTCGGCGTAGGCGTTGAAACCGCGGAAGGCCCGCATCAAGCTGTCGCCGTCGGCGCCAAGCTTCTTCCACTGCGTGCTCAGGGAACCGGTATTGGGAGTCTCTTTCGGCCCGAAGCAGCTGTAGCATCCGCGATTATAGGCCGGACAGATGGCGCCGCAACCGGCCTGAGTCACCGGCCCCAGGCAAGGCGTCCCGTGGGCCACCATCACGCAAATATTGCCCCGTTGCTTGCACTCGATACAGACGCTATGTTTGGGAATATTGGGCTTTCGTTCAAAAAGAAAGGCGCTCAGGACCTCAACCAGCTGATATTTATTGATAGGGCATCCGCGCAGTTCAAAATCAACATAGATATGATCGCTGATTGGAGTTGATTTATTGAGGGTTTCGATATATGACGGATTGGCATATACGATATTGGTAAAATCGCGGACGTCTTTAAAATTCCGCAGGGCCTGTATGCCTCCCGCGGTGGCGCAGGCTCCAATAGTAATCAAAACCTTGGAAGCACGCCGGATTTTGTGAATCCGCTCGGCATCGTGAGGAGTGGTAATAGAGCCTTCCACCAAAGAAATGTCGTAGGAACGTCCCGTGACCGCCCGCGAGGCTTCCAGAAAGTTGGCGATTTCTATTTGCCCCGCAACCGCCAGAAGTTCATCCTCGCAATCCAGCAGGCTCAATTGACATCCGTCGCAGGAGGCAAACTTCCAGACCGCCAGTTTTGGTTTATGCTTATGACTCATAATCTATATCTCTCGCTTTGTAAACAGGTCCATCATCCGGTCATATCGAAAAACCGGGCCGTCTTTACAGACGAAGGTTTGTCCCATCTGACAATGCCCGCAGAGTCCGATTCCGCATTTCATATTTCGTTCGGCCGATATATAAATGCTCTCTTTCGGCAGGCCCCGCTTCTGAAGTTCCATGATAGTAAAACGCATCATTATTTCCGGGCCGCAGACCATGGCAAGGCTCTTTTCCGGGTCCATCGGCGCCTTGGAAATAAGAGTGGTGACAACCCCTACATTGCCCTGCCATTTGCCGACCGATCGATCCACGGTCACGTGAACTTCGAGATCAAAGCGGGAACGCCAGGATTCCAACTCTTGTCGATAAAGTATATCGTCCGGCGTGCGGGCTCCGTAGAGAAGAACCAGGCGGCCGTATTTATCCCGGTTACGGAGCATATGATAAATAACAGGACGCAAAGGCGCCAGACCGATACCGCCGGCCACCACCAAAACCTCTTTCTCTTCGGCCTCGCTCACCGGCCAGGCCGTGCCGAACGGGCCTCGGACGCCGATAATATCACCGCGTTTCAGTTTCCGCATCGCTTTAGTGACAGTGCCGACGGCGCGGGTCGTATGCACAAGCGTTTTCGGATTTCCGGGATCGCCGCTGATTGAAATGGGTATTTCCCCGGTCCCGAAGATATAGAGCATGTTAAATTGTCCGGGCTGGAACGGTAAATTCCCGTTTCCATCGCACGATTCCAATTCCAGCGTGAAAGTATCATAGGTGTCTTTGCGAATCCTGACAATTTGATATTGCTCGGGAATCATGGGATTTGATTCCGCATCGCCCAATTTTTGCTGCTTTTCAAGATTTGTTGCCATAAACATCCAGCAGTTGCAGCCGGGTCGCCTCGAGGCGACTGGCGATGATGAGATTGAATCGCTTCATGATCTCGAATCCCAGATCATTATCGTCTTCGCATTTTTGGCGC
>CALMKK010000358.1 GCA_937867135.1 uncultured candidate division Zixibacteria bacterium | reverse complement strand
TCACAGAATAAACCATCCCGCTCCGGTTTCAAAGTACGGTAGTTTATGGTTTCATTAATATCACGATCATCGGGTCAAACTGAGTTCCGGAATTTTTTTGCAGTTCATCAAGCGCGACCCGGGCATCGCGGCCGGGACGATACGGACGGTCGGAAAGAATGGCATCGAAAGTATCGATGACCGCCAGCAGGCGGCCCTCGATCGGAATATCTTCCCCTTTAAGCCCCTGCGGGTACCCTTCCCCGTCGAATCGTTCATGATGCGAAAGGATATAAGGCAGAACCGGTTCCAGGAAGGGGATTCCCCCGAGAATTTTGGCTCCCAATTCGGGATGACGGCGCATGATGACCTGTTCGTTGTCGGTGAGAGTATCGGGTTTATTCAGAATGGCGTCGGGGACCCCGATTTTACCGATGTCATGCAGAATGCAACCGGTCTTAAGATGCGCCATGCGGATGGTGTTCCAGCCCATTCTGCGGGCAATCTTTCGCGCCAGACGATAGACCCGATCGGTATGCCCGGCGGTATAATGATCGCGGGCTTCGATGGCGTTGGCCAGTGCCTTAATGGTCATCAGATAAGATTTTTTGAGATTGCGATCGAGATTATTTCGCTCAATGGCGGCGGCGACAGTGGCCCCCATGAGCGACAGCAAACGTATTTGCCCCGGATTGGCGGAACGGAAACGGTCTTCATAGACGGTATTGAGCAGACCGATGATTTCGCCGCTGGAGACCAATGGCAGAGAAATATAGGAACGCCGAACTGTCTTCCCGTTATCCAGGATTTCTTCTTTGAACAAACCCGGCTCACGACTTTCAAAATCGATATGGCAGAGTGAGAGATCGCCTTTCAAGAAGGCCGCCACGGAAGCGTCATTACCTATCAGGGATTGGCACTGCAGAATATAACGGCCGGAGCGGGCGTCCAGAAGAATGACAGAGGCGCCCCGGGCCGGCAGGATGCGGGCGGCGGCGTCAACTACCAGATTCAGGAGCGGCTGAAGTTTGATGCCGTTCGCAATCGCCCCGGTCACCCGGCTCAATTCCAGCTGACTTCGCAATTCGACATTTTCGCGGCGCAATTGCTGATGATTCAAGCCCCGTTGAATAGTGGCTTTGAGATCTTCCAGTTTGAAAGGTTTAATCAGATAATCGTAGCCGCCTTTTTTCATCACCGAGATGGCGGTCTTAACGGTCGGATACCCGGTCATCAGAACCACGATGGCATCTTTATGATTGGCCAACGTGATATCAAGTATTTTTTCGCCGGAGAAATCGCCCATCACCAGATCGGTCAGGACCAGATCGACGGCATTATTGGCGATAAATTCGGAGGCCATTTGCGGATCGACGAAATTATGCACTTCATAATCATTGAATTCGTCGAGGGCTTCCCGAATGATATTGCAAATATACTGCTCATCATCAATTACAATTATGTTCTTCATCTCACTCTCCCTGAAGCCGAGCCTGCAAATTAAAAACTGTCGATAAAGAGTCCGGCCTTCACTATTCGATATCGGACGGGGTGGGGACGGTACCAACCCCCTCCGGTCGAAATGTATCAAAATTATCCTGAATATGGGGTAACGCCTACTGCGAATGAAATTGCTCACCGGCGTGGTATGAGGAGCGTACCAGAGGGGCGGAGAAGACATATTTAATGCCGATTTTTTCGGCCCGGCGGCCCAAATCGAGAAATTCATCGGGATGATAAAATTTTGCAATCGGGTAATGATTTTGGGACGGCGCCAGATATTGGCCGATGGTCAGATACTCCACCCCGGCCTGATAGAGATCAAAGAAAAGATTTTCCAATTCATCAATCGTTTCTCCCAGCCCGACCATCAGACCCGATTTTACGGCCATACGGCCGGATTCGGAAGCGAAGCGTAAGACATTCATCGAGCGTTCGTAATCGGCCTGCGGGCGAACCGCCGGATAAAGGCGCGGCACGGTTTCGACATTATGATTGAAAATATCGGGATCCGCTTCAAAGACGGTTCCGAGCGATTCCCGGTTCCCCTTGAAATCGGGCGTTAAAACTTCAACGGAGACTTTTCTTTCAAGAGCGCGAATGGCATTTATGACCGCGGCAAATTGCGCGGCGCCGCCGTCGGGAAGATCATCGCGGGTCACCGATGTAATAACGGCGTGGCGGAGTTGCAGAATTTCAACAGTGCGAGCCACATGGGCCGGTTCGTTCGTATCGACCGGGGCGGCCGCGCCATGGGTCACATTGCAGAAACGGCAATTGCGCGTGCAGGTCGGACCCAGAATAAGAAAAGTGGCGGTGCCGCTCGAGAAACATTCGCCGCGATTGGGGCAATTGGCCTCCTGACAGACGGTATGGAGATGTTGTTCTTTCAGAAGCGATTGAACTTGCCGATAACGGTCGTCACGGCCGGCCCGGACTTTGAGCCAGGGAGGCTTGGGCAAAATCGGTTTTTTTTCGTTGTCGGTCATCACTTTGTCCAAAAATTATACACCTTAAACAAATACCGCAGCAATCGCCGCTCGCCGGATTTGTAAGCTCTTAAGTTAACTGCTTTTCTCTCGATATCAAGATAGAGAAAAAGGTTTTTTACCCATATTGAGGAGGCATCCATGGGCCGCAAGGTTGTTTTAACGACGATTCTCTGCCTGATCCTGGCCTGGCCGGCATCGGGTTCAATTAGCAAACAGAATGCGACCGCTTCGCCCCTGAGCGGATTCATGCCCCAAACACTGGCGGCCGCACCGACTTTTGCTCTGGCCGATTCTTGCCTGGTCCGGAATGATCTGGGTGCATATTGGAAAATCGATCACTGGCTTTTCGGAGCCGAATTATATAAGGCCTATCAGGATCCTTCTCAAAGTTGCCCGGCGCCATACCCCTTTTCCGTGCAAAATGTCAATATGATGCTGTTCGTCAATAAACTTTGCACTCTTTTTGTTTCGGTTGACGTGGAGGGTCTCGATTTATCGACTCCCAGTTGTCCGGCGCCGGGAAATCTGCTGACCATATCGCAGGAATACGGGTTGGTGATAAATCCTCCTTCAGGCGGAGGATTGTACCAGATAAGCGTTCCGCTCGATTCTCCGGCGACGGTCAATGGCCCGTATTTTGTCGGTTTCTATTTCTCGAATTATATCGACACCCTCGCGGGCGTGTCGCTGGTTACCGATTCCCTGCCGGCTCTATGCACCGCATACAATATTTGGGATACCACAATCGGGTTTATCGATTTATGCCGAAATGATTATTACAGCTTCCCCGGCCGTCTGATTCTTTTTTCCTCCGGGACGCCGGGCGGCAGCGGCACCACGGAGCCGGTGCCGTCGATTACCCTTCTCAAACCGGGGGTAAATGAAATTATCTCGGGCCCGGCAACGCTCTGGGGCCTGGAGAATGCGGGAAGCAAAATTATCAGTTATGTCCAATTCGATCGCAAGAGCGGGTTGACCTGGACCGAAATCGGCCGCGACAGCGACGGCACCAGGGCGCTCCGCAACGGCGTCAATGCCTCCGGAACCGGCGATGGTTATGCCTATGCCTGGGATTATTCGACTCTCACGGAAGGAACATATTGGTTGAAAGCGGCCGTGTATGATACATTGGGAAGAAGCGCGGTCGATTCCCATCAGGTTGTTATCGATCCCACTCCCCCCGATTTGGCCATGACTAAACCGCTGTTTATGGACACCCTTTGCCTGCCTGTGAAACTTCAGGTGACAACCGCCGATGAGAATGTAAGTCAGGTTAAATTTGAATGGAAGGCGGCGCCGCTAAACTATAACATATCGATCACCAATTTGAATCAAGCCGGTTACGGCGATGTCAATCACAATGCGACCGACGGCAACCATGCTTCCTCGGGAGAATTCGGCGATTACTACTGCGGCCCGGTGGCCGGGGCCGAAGCGATTAAGTACTGGTTTGATAAAGGCTTTATTTATGGAATGCGGGAAGGGTCATCATATATTTCAATCGATACGGTCGTGGAAAGATTGGCCGCCAATATGCACACCCGCGCCAATAAAGGAACCTATGACGACCTGTTCTACGGCGGGATGGTGCAGTATTTCCTGACCCACGGCAACGACCAGAAAATTGACATGGTTCGCCGACCCGATTATCAGACTCTGAGAAATCTGTTTCAGGAAAAGGAATTATTTGTCATCCTGGCCGTCTCCGGGACACCCGGCCTCTACCTGGCCGTAACCGGAATCTCAGGGTTGAGTGATATTCAGGGGCGGTATGCGGTGACAGTTTCCAATCCGCTGACCGGGACCGCGCTCAGCAGTTATGTCCGCAACTACAACAGCGGCTCGCAGTTTTATTACAACGGCGTCTGGCACGATATCGACGCCATTTTCACATTGATGGGTTACTCCTTTACGGTGACCCGCACCTTAATCGGGATCGATTACAGCGGCGCCGACGGCTGGAGCTATGACTGGAATTCCGCCTCGCTGACCGGCGATTCTTTGTATTTTATTACGGCCACCGCCACCGATGCCACCGGCCGGACCGGTATCTCCACCAACTTGGCCCGGTACCGATGCCAGGTTTATGCCAACGGAGATTACAATGGCGACGGGTTAGTCAATATCGGCGATGCGCTGGTACTTATAAATTATATCTATAAAAGGAATTCGGCGCCGCTCGGCGGAGCCAACCGGGCCGATGCCAATTGCAGCGGGACAATTGATCTGTCCGATATTATTTATGTCATAAAATATATCTATGGGCAGGGAGATGCACCTTGCCGATAAATTTGGGGCTGTGTAAATAGATAAGAGTCCGGCGGAAAGCCGGACTCTTTTTTTAACCTATTTGCGCGACAATGCCGCCGAAACGGCCCGTTTGGCCACTTCGGAATCGATGCCGCAAACCTCAATCAATTTATCGATGGCTTCATCGAGCCGTTTCATCCAGCCGTTATCGGGATAACGACGCACCAGATCATCGGTGATTTCATCGGCCATCACGGCAATGTACTCGGCATACCGGCGGCGGCTCTCGACTTTCAGATACGGCGCCAGATATTTTTTGGCGAACCAAATCACCAGCGCCATAAAAATGGTCGAGACTCCGCCCGCCAGAGTGATGAGATTATTGATTATAAAATCCAGAACCGATCCGAGAATCGGTATTACCAGAATCTGCATAAGACCTCCTTATAATGCTTACCAGGTTAAAAGCCAACTGGGACTATCGGGCACAACCACCCGTTGCCTGAGAATGGTGCCGTCGGCGCGGGTAATCGTGATTTCATATTTTGACGTATCGGGGACAAGGGTCGCATTGGGAATCAAATCGAGATAAAAATAGCCGGTGGTGTCCGAAAGAGCCGTTATCTTAAACGGCGAGATAATGCCGTTGTCTTGTCGACTGACTCCCGACGGCAACCAGGCCGTCACGACGGCGTTATTTTCGGGACGCCCCGAGATATCATAAAGAAAACCATAGGCACGGCATAATTCGGGCGAAGACGGTGTTCCCGGATCAAAACGGTATCCATAAAGAGTGTCGCTCCCGCTCCCAACGACAATTAGAGTATCGAATCCGGTAAAAATATATCCCGGCGAGAACGGCACCGCCAGAAAGGAATCGGCCGACAAATTAAAAACGGCGCCGCCGGCGGCATCGGTACAATTTAGCGCCATTAAAGCGGTCTGGCTCAGATTTCTTATGGCGACATTGACTCCGGGAATAATCTGGTGAATGGTGCTGTCTAAGGTTAATACCTGATATGAAATCGGCCCGTCGCCGCTTCCGCCGACCCAGTTGTGCAGAGATTGCAGGGAATCAAGAACGGCCTGCAGGGAATCGATGGTCATCACGAGCGCATCATTAAATTCCCGCTCTATCAATTGAAATGAGAAGGTGCGCGGAGTCGTGAGCCAGCCCCCGGTCTGATCCGATTTAGCCGTGATTTTAACAGTATACAAACCGGCCCGGCCGGAACCGTCGATATCCGAAACCTGCGCCGCCCAGCGATACGCCGTATCGCCGTTATCGACACTCATTTTCACCCGACCGGAAATACCGGCGATAACTTCACAGAAGGCCGAATCGCCGTTGGGGTAATAGGTCATTATTTTCACGGTGTCAAGTCCGCCGATATTCCGCCCCAGACTGTCGAGATTGAAAAACTCGATGCAAAGGGAATCCTCGGCCGAAACCGAAGCGGTCGAGTTATTGACCAGCCCATAACCGAAAGTCCGCCCGGAAACCGATATGAGCCATAGCCCCATAATTATTATTATTTTCATATCTATTCTCCTTGATATGGAAGAGATACTATTGAGCGGCGGCGGGCGTAATTCGGCGAAACGCCGCCGGAACTGTACGTGGCGTACATCGACCAGCGATTACTGACATTGGACAGATGACTCCATTCGGACGAAAGGATGGAACTGTTATGCACCGAACAGATATTGGTTTCGGCATCAAAGCGACCGCGAATGCCCGACATCGGCGAGGCCTCACCATACGCGATAACATAAGCGGTCCCGGCCGACATATTCTGGGAAACGGCGGCGGTCGTGTTCCACTGCATGGAACCGTTGGTGACCGTCATCTGGATGGGCGGCGCCAGACGGGCCGACGGATAACCATCGACATACGAATAGGCGGCAAAGGAGACATAAGAGGGATTCGAATAGGTCAGGCAGTACATGCTGAACGATGTGATAATATCGCCGGCGGCGGCGGTATGACGATACGCGGCGCTTTCGGAAAGGGCCTGGCAGGCGTTAGCGGTTATGTAGGCGGTACTGGCTCCAACCGCGCTGTTGCCGAAAGTCGGGTCGATCGTAACCGGATACTCGGCCGTTCTCAGAAAATCGGAGGGGATTGTAATGGCAAGGGCGGCATCGATTTTCATATCACACCAGATCGTCCTACCCCGGCTGTCATGCGCCCGGGGGCGATAGACATGAAAAGCCTTGCCGGCGGCGTAATTCTCGAAAGTCGTATCATTCCCCCCAATATTAAAATGATTGCCGGACCCGCCGGTGTAATAGACGGCATAGGAACCGACTACACTATCGGGACGCTCGACACCATCGGCAATCTCTTGTTCGCTC
>CALMKK010000357.1 GCA_937867135.1 uncultured candidate division Zixibacteria bacterium | reverse complement strand
CTGGCCGAAAAGAAGATTCTCGGCGACGGTGTCGTCACCGGATGCGGTACTATCGACGGTCGTCAGGTCTTTGTCTTCTCGCAGGATTTTACCGTCTTCGGCGGCTCTCTCTCCGGGGCGCACGCCGCGAAAATCTGTAAAATTATGGATATGGCGATGAAAGTCGGCGCTCCTGCCATCGGTCTCAACGATTCCGGTGGTGCGAGAATTCAGGAGGGCGTGGTTTCTCTCGGTGGTTACGCCGACATCTTCCTCCGCAACACTCTTGCCTCCGGCGTCATCCCGCAGTTTTCCGTCATTCTCGGCCCCTGTGCCGGCGGCGCCGTCTATAGCCCGGCCATCACCGATTTCATCTTGATGGTGAAAAATACTTCGTACATGTTTGTGACCGGGCCGAATGTCGTTAAAACCGTAACACATGAAGTTGTCACCTCCGAAGAACTCGGCGGCGCGATTGTCCATTCCTCAAAGTCCGGCGTTTCCCATTTTGCCTGCGAGAACGAAGCCGATGCCATTAGTACTCTCAGAAAATTATTGAGTTATATCCCGCAGAATAATCTCGAGGACCCGCCTTTCCGCGAAACCACCGACCCCTTCGACCGCGAAGACGATATTCTCAACACCATCGTTCCTGATAATCCTAACAAATCTTACGACATCAAAGATGTCATTCATCATGTTGTCGATCACGGTGAATTCCTGGAAATCCAGCCCGACTACGCCGCCAATATTGTGATCGGTTTCTGCCGCCTTGGCGGGCGCTCGGTCGGTATTATCGCCAACCAGCCGGCCATGCTCGCGGGGGTGCTCGATATCGCTTCATCTACCAAGGCCGCCCGGTTCATCCGCTTCTGCGATGCCTTCAATATCCCTATTCTGACTTTTGAGGATGTCCCCGGCTTTTTGCCCGGCACCGATCAGGAGCACGGCGGTATAATTAAACATGGCGCCAAATTACTTTACGCTTATTGCGAAGCAACCGTGCCCAAAGTCACCGTCATAACCCGCAAGGCCTATGGCGGAGCGTATGATGTTATGAACTCCAAGCATGTCCGCGGCGATATCAACTATGCCTGGCCGACCGCCGAAATCGCAGTCATGGGCCCCAAAGGTGCGGTGGAAATTATCTTCAAAAAAGATATCGAAAAAGCCGCCGACCCGGAAGCCGAATTGAACCAGAAAACCGAAGACTACCGCGACAAATTCGCCAATCCTTTTATTGCGGCGGCCCGTGGGTATGTCGATGATGTCATTGAACCGAAAACCACCCGCGGCCGGCTGATTCGGGCTTTCGAGATGCTCTCGACCAAGAAAGACTCCAACCCGCCCAAAAAGCATGGAAATATTCCGTTATAATTTTCTAAGTTTGGAGATGTGAACTGCTTCTTTCAATAATCTGAAGACTCATATGACCATTCCAAACAAGAAAATCAAAAAAATCCTCATCGCCAATCGGGGCGAAATCGCCATCCGCATCATCCGCGCCTGCCGCGATGCCGGAATAACTGCGGTCGCCGTTTACTCCGAAATCGACAAGACCGCCTATCATGTCCGCCTCGCCGATGAGGCCCACTATATCGGCCCGGCTCCGGCCAAAGACAGTTATCTCAATCAACAGAATATTGTCGATGTCGCCAAAAAAGCCGGTGTCGATGCCATTCATCCCGGCTACGGTTTCCTTGCGGAAAATGATTCATTTGCTAAACTCTGTGAAGACAACGGCCTAATTTTCATCGGCCCTCGAGCCGAAACAATCGCTCTATTGGGCGATAAACTTGAGGCCCGCCGCGTGGCCCTCAAAGCCGATTTGCCGATCGTGCCGGGAACCGATTTTGACAATAAGGACTTGGGCCATCTAAACGAAAAAGCCCGTGCCATCGGCTTCCCCATATTGGTTAAGGCCGCCGCCGGAGGCGGCGGGAAGGGGATGCGGGTCGTCGATTCTGAAGAAAAGCTGCAGGAATCAGTCTCATCAGCCATTCGCGAAGCCGGTGCCGCTTTCGGCGACGGCCGTGTCTATTTCGAAAAATATCTCAAGGATCCCCGTCATGTCGAAATACAAATATTTGCCGATGCCCACGGCCATGTCGTCTATCTCGGCGAACGGGAATGCTCCATCCAGCGACGGCACCAGAAAGTCATCGAAGAATCGCCATCGCCTATTATGACTCCCGAACTCCGCCGTAAAATGGGGGAGGCCGCCGTTAATCTCGCCCGCGAATCTGGTTATCTCGGCGCTGGTACTGTTGAATTTCTGGTCGATCCCAATCTCAATTTCTATTTTCTTGAAGTCAACACCCGTCTGCAAGTCGAGCATCCGGTAACGGAAATGGTCACCGGCTTGGATTTGGTACGCGAGCAAATTCGTGTTGCTGAGGGTACCCCTTTATCATTCAATCAGGAAAATATCGAGCCGCGCGGACATGCTATTGAGTGCCGCGTCTACGCCGAGGACCCGCATCAGGATTTTTTGCCGTCAACCGGTATTATCTCGGAGTACCGCGAACCGGCCGGACCCGGCATACGGGTCGATTCCGGCGTCGTGGCTGGTTCCGAAATCGTTATCTATTACGACCCGATTATTGCCAAACTGGTGGTCTGGGGACGCCATAGGGAAGAGGCTCTCGAACGGTGTGAACGGGCCCTGACCGAATACCGCATTTCCGGATTGCATACCACGATCGGTTTTGCCTGCTCAGTCATTCGTTCTGCCGGTTTTCGCCTCGGGCAGTACTCCACGGGCTATATCGATTCCGCTTTTCCCGGTCGCGTCTTCAAATGCCCGCAAGATGATCCCTCCGAACGCGCCGCCATGGCCGCCGTCGTCTATGATTTTCTCGAACGGCAGAAGGTCTCTCTGACGATAAAACGCAAAAGTGAAAGCCAAAATGCCTGGGTTCGCTTCTATCGCCAGCAAGGCTTTAAGCAATTTGACAAAAGGTGAGTTGTGTTGGATGTAAACGGAAGATATATTGTCACTGTCGATGATAAAGAATTCGATCTGACCCTGTCCAAACAGGACTCCTGCTTTATAGTTGTTTCCAAAGGCGTCGAGTATCGCATCGCGGCCGAAAAATTGACCGACCGTAAATTTCTTTTTAAAATTAATGATAACACATCCGAAATCGACATCAGCCGCAACGGCGACCACCTGGACTTGTTTCTCGAAGGTAAAGATGTCAATGTTACGGTTGAACCGTACAATCTGGCCGAATTGAAAAAGCGGGCCGGACTTGCCCTGGGTGCTGTAAAAGAAAAAATTATCCGGGCTCCGATGCCGGGCCTTATTCTTTCCCTGGCTGTCAAATCGGGCGATTCCATAAAAAAAGGGGAGACCCTTCTGATTATCGAAGCGATGAAAATGGAAAATATCATCCGGGCCAATGCCGACGGCCGTATCAAAGATATTTTTGTCGCTCAGGGGCGGGCGGTTGAAAAAAACGAAAAAATGCTGGAATTCGAATAATGGATGATAACAAGAAAACCCCATCCGGTATTGATATTCCGATTTTTCTCGACTCCGCTCAAAATTCATCCGAAATTCCGGAACAGCCGGGCCGATTTCCATACACGCGTGGTATCTACAAAGATATGTACCGGGGAAAACTGTGGACCATGCGCCAGTACGCCGGTTATGGGACCGCCGAGGAAACCAATCGCCGTTTTCGTTATCTATTGTCGCAGGGACAGACCGGCCTCTCGGTCGCCTTTGATCTGGCCACTCAAATAGGTTATGACTCTGATCATCCCATGGCTCGCGGTGAAGTCGGCCGCACCGGAGTGGCTATCGATTCTCTCGATGATATGGAGCGGCTCTTCGAATCAATCCCCCTCGGAGATGTCTCCACTTCCATGACTATCAACGCCACGGCGGTGATTCTACTGGCGATGTACATTGTCACGGCGAAAAAACAGGGCGTTCCGCCCGAAAAAATATCCGGTACCATTCAAAATGATATTCTCAAGGAATTTACCGCCCGCGGAACTTATATTTTTCCCCCGGAACCGTCGATGCGGATTATCACTGACATTTTCGCCTATGCCCAAAAGCATTTGCCCCGCTTTAATACCATATCCATTTCCGGCTATCATATCCGCGAAGCCGGCGCGACCGCCGCTCAGGAAGTAGCGTTCACCCTTGCCGATGCTGTCGCCTATGTCGAGTCGGCATTGACCGCCGGTTTGGACATTGATGATTTCGCGCCCCGCCTCTCCTTTTTCTTTGCGGCGCACAACAATATCTTTGAGGAAATTGCTAAGTTCCGGGCCGCCCGCCGCATCTGGGCCAAAATTATGAAAGAGAAATTCCGCGCCAAATCCGATAAATCGCTCCTGCTCCGTTTCCATTCTCAGACCGGCGGCTCCACTCTGACCGCCCAACAGCCGGAAAACAATATCACCCGCACGACTCTGCAGGCCCTGGCCGCTGTCCTCGGCGGAACCCAATCCCTCCATACCAATTCCTTCGATGAAGCGCTGGCCCTGCCGACTGAAAAAGCCGCCGAAATCGCTCTTCGCACCCAGCAAATTCTTGCCTATGAATCTGGCGTAGCCGATTCCGCCGACCCTCTTGGCGGAGCCCATTTTATTGAGTATCTTACCGACTCGATGGAAAAAAAGATTTTAGAATTAATGGAGGAAATCGACCGCCGCGGCGGGGCCGTTAAATGTGTCGAATCGGGCTACTTTAAAGACGAAATCGCTCGGTCGTCATACCAGTTTCAAAAAGAGGTCGAAACCGGCAAAAACATCATTGTTGGAGTAAATCGCTTCGAATCTCCTTCGATTACTATCCCGGATATTTTAAAAGTCGATCCGCAATTGGAGGAGCGCCAGATTGAAAAATTGCGTGCTTTGCGCCGTCGCCGCGATTCGTCCAGAGTCCAAAAAGCGCTGGAAAATTTGAAAGAGGCGGCTTTCGGACGCGGCAATCTTGTTCCTCCGGTTATCGAGGCGGTTGAAAATTACGCCACGGTTGGGGAAATTTCCGATACCCTTCGTCAACTTTGGGGAGAATATCATGAAAACTAAACGTATTTTATTTATCTTTCTCGTCCCCTTTATTCTATTTGGATGCGCCGATAAAAAAACGGCCGGCGAACCATCTTCAACATTGCCCGGCAATGCCGATGAAGCCGCCATCAGAAAAACTCTGACCGAAGCCTTTGCGCGTCTACATGAAGGGGATAAAACTGTCATTTATGAAAATGAATTCAGCTATTATAAGATTGACAACCCTCTGTCCAAGTTCCTGGAATTGGATGCTGTGAAAAAAATGTCGGCTGATACTATACCGGGGCTCGAAATTGACAGTGTCACCCTTTACGGAGATTCCGCCGTAGCGCATATCCGGGTAAAAATCAATTCCGTCGATGGCTCCACCAAGGAAAAACCGGCCAATCTGAAGATGTATCGTGATCTCGGCAAATGGATTCGTCCCTTTTTCTCCCGCTGGCCTCAGGAGCAGGAATATCTGGAAGCTAAAAAGGCATATGACTCCGCCACGGACGGGCAGTAATCGTATGGTTTCTTTCTCCCATGTTGCCGTCGCCGTCAAAGATTTGCAGGAGTCCATCGAGTTATATTCGGAATTACTGGGATTTCCTCCGGCCCTGGTGCGCGAAATCCCCGACCGGAAAATAAAATTGGCATTATTCAAAACCGCTTCCGGCAATATTGAATTGATTTCGTCGACCGACCCCGACAGCCCCATCCAAAAATTCGTCGACAATCGTGGCGGCGGTCTGCACCATATTTCACTTAAGGTCCCTGATATCAAAATCAAACTCAAGGAGCTTAAGGAAAAAGGGTTTCGGCTTATTGATGAAACACCCCGTCTCGGCGGTGAAGGCCGCCCCATCGCCTTCGTTCATCCTTCCGCCTTTTCAAATGTTCTGATCGAATTGGAAGAAGAATAATTTATTTGTCGCCGGGGGGATTGGACGGGCCGGAAACCTTGGCCTCTTTGATAATGTACCGTTCGGCTCCGCACCGATGACAAAAACGGCTGTCGATATGATTTACACGGCCGCAGGCGATACACCGCCAGAAATTGCCGCTGTCGGCTCCCAGCGGATTGGATGATCTCTGTATCCGCCGATTTCGAGTGAAGAAAAATACGCAAAGAGCTATAATAATTCCCAGAAGAAAATATTTATATAACCCGCTGCTCGATTTAACATAAAGATCCGGCGCCATCTCCCCGGTAATATGAAAGGAATTGATGATCAGTTGGATTTGCGGATAGACATCGGCAAAAACCTCTATCGGCGATGCCGCTATAATCAAGTACAGAACCTGTCCATCCTTATTCAGGCGGGTTATTGTTCCCTTGAGATATTTATGGTCGCGGATTATTGCATTGGCGTCGCGGCTCATAAAATCAGCCTCAAATTCCGCCCGGCCGTTTCTGACCGCAAACTTCGGCTTTTGATCGGAGGGAAGGTTGATACCCAATTTGGAGTACAATCCGCTTATGGCAATTTCAAGATCATCCTCCGAGCCGATTTGATTGGCCGGGGCAATCGCATATCGCTTTATTGATACAAAAATCCCGCCTTTCTCAATATTTGTAATAGTAATTTCGTCGGCAATACTTGTATCAATATTCCATCCCGGTAGAATTACCACCAAACAACCTAACCGGTCGGAAATAAAGCCATCGCCGGCAAATGTCGATGACACCGCCGCGAGGCAGATAATAATAACCGCTATTATCCGCATATTTCAATTATCGGAAAAATTGTTCAAAAAATTAGCAGAATTTAAAGGCGGTAAAAATTATTCGTAAGCAATAATCAATCAATTATTTACGCCTTTTTGAGGCATGCGTCTTATCCGCCAGAAGCGGCCCCGTTATGTCGGGAAAATCTTTTAAGAGACCGGCTATTATATCTTCCGCCGCCACTTTTAAAAATTCATTTCTCGTCAAAACCGGATAATAAACAAACGAATGCCCTTTCTTCTCTCTATGCAAAATTCCCTTTCTGACCAGATGATTCATCATGGTCATAATGGTCGTATAGGCATAAAGTCGCTTTTTTCGGATAAAAAATAAGGCCCGCTTGACCGTCATCGGGCCGTTATCCCAGACAATTTCCAGAAGTTCCGCCTCTAATTTCCCCCAAAATTTCTCCAGGCCGGAGCGAGCCGGATGATATGTTATCGCCAGATTCTCGGGACGATCCATTACCAACGATGCTTGCGATCGAAAATCATTTTAGCGCCCAGTGCGATCAAAACAATCGGCACCAGATAATCCCAGAAATCGCCGGATATCACATTAAGGCGCGACAGGAGCAACAATACTCCGGCCGCCAGAAAGGCTATTCCCCAAAACATAGATACTCCTTGAATAATTTCCTGTGAATATCATATCGCTCAACGGTCGTGTCAATTAAAATATCAAATCGATGTTGATTTGACTCCCCGGTCTTTTTAAAGGCCGCGTGGAATCGGGCGTCGCCACTTTGGATTTTTCACACTTCCTGATTCCTACGGCTTGAATTTAAATTTGGAGGTATATGCCCTGGAAATTTACACCTGGAAAACTCTGGAGCCCGCATGGTAATTCCTGGCCGGCCTCAAGCGGACCGTGGGGGAAAGGCCGATTGCCCGATGGCATTTATCTCATTGAAAGACCGGTCCTGACCCGTGAAAAAGGAATGATAGACAACAATGACTTGGGCTGGAAAGCCCGCCTTGTTCCCCAATTTAAAACTGAACGCTTCGCTTTATTGATTCATCCCGATGGCGGCGTGGCCGGAACTATGGGATGCATCGGCATTTCACAGCCGCTTGATACCAGGCCCCTTTATAACGAATTGCTGCATACTGACGATAGACTCTTGATCGTCGACACCTCACCGGCAGAAAACTGAAGATTGCACGATTCATTGAGAGGCGACTTAAATGCTCAGACCCTCCCTTAGGGCGGCTATATTTTCCTTCGGAACCGACGGTTCATAGGTACAACCGGGACCGAAAATTAATCTCCTGTCTAAATACCGCTCTTTCAACCGCGCAATTTCATTTTTGACTTCCGCAGGGGTGGCCCGTAATAGCCAGCCGCTATGATCAATTCCGCCGATCGCGGTTTTTCCCTTCAGGATATCGAGCCCTTTATCAAGATTGAGATTGGTCGGATTATGACTCTCCCAATTGACCAGCGAAACCGGATAATCGGACAATTCTCTCAAAAAATTATTGCTACCGCATACATGCAGGATATTTAACCCGTCCAAGGCGGCCCGCAAAATGCGAAGGTCATACGGGCGGGCGAATTTTTCATACTGCTCATAGCTCATCACATCCGATGATGCCCATTCCGTCGTGGCGAAAAATAACCCATCAGCTCCGGCATTCCGAATTTCCGTGGCATGATGCTCGAATGTGATCGTGATTTTCTCAAGCGCCGCCAATACCCGTTTTGGATCCTTCTCAAGATGATTGAGAAGCATTTTGCCGTCGGAAACCAGATCTCCCGCGATTGAGAAAGGGGAGAAGACCGTCATAAACATCGGCAAATCCTTCCCCGAGCCTCTCGCAATAAGAGCGATAGCTTTTAAATGTTCCCCCAGAACTCCGGCGGTTGAATCCAAAACCTCTATCTTATCCCAATCTTCAATTCGATTGATAGCAAAAACCTTTTTGCGGTGCTTCTTGAATTCGTCGTTCGACCATTCCAGTCGATTTCCCCAGTCTTCGACATGATGACTGGCTCGCGGATTTATTTTCATGAAATCCCAGTCATATTCTTTCTGATACGCCAGCATCGCTTCAGCCAGCCCCTCGGCGGTTGCTTCTCGATGGTAAAAATGGCGCCACAGCGAGACCGCCGGCCGGTCCGGCTTTTCCCCCCGCATTATCGCTTCAATCCTTTCCCGGTGCGATAATTTCCCCTTCATTTCTTTTGCGCCTCCTTATCCCATCCTTCAAACAGCTTATAGTAATGCTTCGGATATTGCGGGCTATAGCGAAGGTAAGTCGGGACCGGGTAACGGATACCCCCCTTATGCGTCCCTTCCAGACCTGCGATCAATTCCTCTTCTTTGCCGGCCGGAATCGCCATCGCCATTTCATCATCTTGAGTCTGCCCGAATACCCGGTCACCGTAGCAGGGAAGGATCACTTGTGGTTTTCCGGTCCGCATGGTTTCGATACAAATGTCGGCGCAATCCAGCCGTCCCGAAAATTTGCTCGTCAAATACCCCCCCTCCTTATATAGCACCGCCGTCATCAGGCGCATTATTTGAGCCGAATTGCCATAGATGAGATACAGGTGCGGGACGAAATCGGCCCGCCCCATCGGCGCCGCCTGAACATATTTATATTCCCGGAAAGAAAATTTCGGAACCTCCGCTTCCGTGCGCGCTCCGGCCGGTTTGGTCTCCGTGAACATCCCGGCGCACATTTCCCCGCAGGAGAATGTCTCAATTTCCTCCTTGAAGCCGAATGCCGTCAGCGCCAGGGGACAATTGATATCCTCCGCACCCACCGCTATCTGCCAGCCATAGCGGCGGGCAATCGCGAAGGTTTGACATATCGCGACTTGGAAATGCAAATCCTTGTGGGGCCGCCTGGTCCGTTCGGATAAAACCTCGTCTTCTTTCACCATTCTAACCGCCAGCGGAAACGAACCGGGGCGGACATATAAATCCAACGCCTCTTCCAATTTCCTGAGCATTTTTACTCTCCTGTCAATCTATTGACCGCAATTAACCTATATACGTTACCTAATTCAATAAAATTTACCTGACCAATATCTGAACATCATCACAAGGAATTCTTCAGATATTCCCTCAATCTGCCGAAATCTATTTTGATATGAGCGCTCGCCACTTTTGCTTTGAGGGATCCTGATGTCCGGTAAAATTCTGGTCGTCGACGATGAACAATCGATGTGCGAATTCATGGAAATATTTCTATCCAAGGAAGGATATAATGTCGAAACGACCACCTCGGCCAATAAGGCGGTGCAACATACTATCGCCGAAGGATTTGACCTGATTATTGCCGATTTAATGATGCCGGAAATGAGCGGCCTGGAACTCTTAAAAGAAATAAAAAGCCGCCGTCCCGAGGTCGATTTCATCGTGATGACCGCTTTCGCCTCCGTCGATACCGCCGTGGAAGCGATGAAACAAGGGGCTTTGGATTATGTCACCAAGCCTTTCAAAGTTGATGAAATCAAACTTGTTATTGAAAAATCATACAACCGGCGCAAACTGAAAAAAGAAAACGAAGTCCTCAAAAAGCAGCTACGGCAGGAGTTCTCCCTCGACAATTTCATCGGGCAATCCGAAGAAGTCATCGAACTCAAAAAACTGGTGCAACGGGTTTCCGGTACCGATTCCACCATTCTGCTTCGCGGCGAATCTGGAACCGGTAAGGATCTAATTGCGCGGGCTATTCATTCATACTCCAATCGCGCCTCGGGACCTTTCGTGACAATTAACTGCGCCGCCCTTCCGGAGACACTTCTTGAATCGGAACTCTTTGGCTATAAAAAGGGATCCTTCACCGGCGCTATTAAAGACAAGGACGGGCTCTTTAAGGTCGCCGACGGCGGCACCTTCTTCCTCGATGAAGTCGGCAATACCTCACCGGCTATTCAAGTCAAATTACTTCGTGTTCTGGAAGACAAATCGATTACACCGGTGGGAGATACCAAACCAATTCAAGTTGATGTCCGTCTTATCGCAGCGACTAACGCCGAATTGGAGGAGGATGTTAAAGCCGGCCGGTTTCGCTCCGATTTATTCTACCGCCTTAACGTTATTCCTATTCATATTCCGGCCTTGCGGGAGCGGGTCGAAGATATCCCTATTCTGGCGCGCTATTTCGTTGACATATTTTGCCGTCGGATTGGCGCCGAAATCAAAATTATTAGCCCCGAAGCGATGCAGGCGCTCCATAAGTATGAATGGCCGGGGAACGTCCGCGAATTGGAAAATTGCATCGAGCGAGCCGTGCTTCTGTCCCGAAATGAGACTATTGAACTATCCGAATTTCCCGCCCGGCTGTCGGAAGATAAACCGGTGTCGGTGGTTTCCAAGGAGTCGCCTGAAACCCCGACCCTGGAATCAATAGAAAAAGCCTATATCTACTATATCATGAATCAGGCCCAGGGCAAAAAATCCAAGGCCGCCGAAATGCTCGGTATCGACAGTTCCACCCTTTATCGCAAGCTGGAACGGTATAAGCTGGTCGACAAAACCAAATAATTTTCATCCCCGCCATTTCTCTCTGTCGTCCTTCAGGTCATAATTTGAACAGAATCGGGACATATGTCCTGTTTCTGCTCGGGAATTTTTTTAGTTTTCCGATTTATCCTAATGGGAACGTGATTTGCACCATAATCCCAATTAGTAAACGAAAAAATTGACTATCCCAGTGAGGTGAGTCGTGAAAAAATACAAAAACTCGTCCGGTTTCACTTTGATCGAATTGATGATTGTGGTTGTGATTATCGGGATTCTGGCGGCTATGGCTATTCCTCGCTACTCGACGGCGGTCACCAAGCATAAGCAATCGGAGGCCAAAGCTATCTTGAGGCAGATATATATCAATGAAACCACTTTTCGCCAGCAGGGAAATGGCTACTGGATCCCGGCCGGTCCGGCCAGTGCCGCCGCCACCCAGGCCTTTTCTCGAATTTGGGTCGAAATTAGTCCCCCCGCCCGTTACACTTATACCATTGC
>CALMKK010000356.1 GCA_937867135.1 uncultured candidate division Zixibacteria bacterium | reverse complement strand
CCACGGTCAAACCGTTGCGTAAAAATGTCACCGCCAAATGCTACGGCGGCGATATCACGAGAAAAAGAAAACTCCTGGAACGCCAGAAAGAAGGGAAAAAGCGCCTGAAACAGATCGGCCATGTCGAAATCCCCCAAGAAGCCTTTCTGGCGGCCTTGAAAATTGAATCATGATTTTAGTTAATCTGCAAATATTAAAGGATTTGTTCCCTTCCACGACCAACTCCGTATGCCCCTGCAAATAATAATACTTCTCGCCGTTTTTGTTCTCATCGCCGTCCGCAAAATCGGCAATATCCGTTTCCAAATCTGGCAAATCATGCTCCTCGGCGCCGTTGCCGTACTGGTATCGGGAAAAATCTCCATCCCCAAAGCCGCTGGAGCCATCGATTACGATGTCATCCTCTTCCTTTTTGGCATGTTTGTCGTCGGCGAAGCGCTTGATAGAAGCGGGTATCTGGCTCATTTGACTCATAAAATCTTTCGCCGCGCCAAAAACACCGAACAGTTGCTCCTGGCCATCCTCATCGTTTTCGGAATCGCGTCCGCCTTTCTTATGAATGATACCCTGGCTATAATCGGGACGCCGGTGGTCCTGAGTCTGGCAAAAAAACATAACGTCTCTCCCAAATTGCTTCTTCTGGCATTGGCCTTCGGTGTCACGATCGGCTCCGTTGCCAGTCCAATCGGGAATCCTCAAAATCTTCTGATTGCCATAAACGGAATCAACGGCAATCCCTTTTTATCATTCGCCCGTTACCTGGCCGTTCCCACTATCCTCTGCCTTATTGTTGCCTTTCTGATTCTGAGATTTTTTTACAAAAAAGAATTCCACCCCGATGGCCTCAACCATCTCGATGAACCGATCCTCGATACCCATCTGGCATCTTTGTGCAAATTGTCCATCGCCATAATTCTCCTGCTGGTCGGCCTCAAAATTCTGACTGTCTTCTGGGGCATAGGAACCTATTTTCATCTGACATATATCGCTCTGGCCGGGGCCGCCCCGATTCTGCTTCTCTCAAAAACGCGGATAAAAATATTGAAAAATATAGACTGGACCACCCTGGTATTTTTTGCCGCGATGTTTATCCTGATGGCGGCGGTCTGGGATTCCGGCTTCTTCCAGGCTCTCTTGGAACGGATGAAACTCGACATCACCAAATTGACCGTCGTGCTCTCTGTCAGTATCATTCTCAGCCAGCTGATTTCAAATGTCCCGCTGGTGGCCCTCTGTCTGCCGATCTTGCACCATGCCGGAGCGGCCAATAATGAAATGATTGCTCTGGCCGCCGGAAGCACCATTGCCGGCAATCTCTTTATTCTCGGCGCGGCCAGCAATGTCATAATCATCCAAAACGCCGAGAAAAAATCCGGCCAAACCCTGACCTTTTGGGAATTCGCCCGAGTCGGAATACCATTGACGGCCGCCAATGCCTTCATATACTGGCTGTTCCTGCGCCTGATGTAAATTGACTTCTCGTCATATTTGAATTAATTTCGATATATGAAACGCGCCGCCGAGTATTCTGTTGCCGCTCAGGTTTGGGCCCTGCGGGAATTTGGCGATGTCGGCCCGAGATCCTTTCGGGCCCTCATGGCACAATTCGGGAATCTGGCCGCTATCCTTGAATCCGAAATCGAAGATCTTCAAAAGGTCGAAGGGCTCGCGGAAAAACGTGCCAAAAAAATTGCACAATCCTTTCATTCTTTGGCAAAATCCGAGAAGTATCTCAATGTCTTAAAGGAACGTGAGATTGGATTCAGCACTGTTTTCGATACCGACTACCCTCCGCTTATTATGGAGCTTAATGACCCGCCGCCGATAATTTTCTATCGCGGCTCCCTTCCGGCCCCCAACGAAAAAACGGTCGCCCTGGTCGGTTCCCATAAGGCTACGGGCGAAGGTATCGCTCTGGCCGTCGAACTGGCCTCCCAATTAGCACAACACTCCGTCTCTATCGTTTCCGGATTGGCGCGCGGTATCGATACCGCCGCCCATATCGGCGCTCTGAAAGGGGGCGGCAAGACTTACGCCCTGCTCGGTTCCGGTTTCGATCATATCTATCCCGAAGAAAATCTTTCCCTCGTATCCGAAATAATTAAGCAAGGCGGCATCATTTCCGAGTACTCCCCGGAGACAACATACTCCGACGGCCGTCTGATTGCTCGAAACCGCCTGACTGTCGGCCTATCACAGGTGGTGATTGTCGGCGAAATTTTTGGCGACTCGGCCGGCACTCTCGACACCGCCACTGTCTGTCACGAATTGGGAAAATTGATGTTCATCCTTATCGATGGTTGTGACAACCCCGGTAAAGATAATGCCGGTGTGGAAAAAGTGCTTGCCATGGGCGCCGTTCCCATTTCGCTGGAAAAGGGTGTCGATATCATCCTGAAATGTTTGGTATAAGTCGTGGATAATATTGACGACAACTATTTTACAATCAAAACGACTTCGGAAATTGAAATCAAAATAAAAGGCTCCAAATTCTTTGGCCGTGCTTTCCCCTGCAAATCCGAAGCCGAAGCGGAGAGCGCCTTGACTCTCATCCGCAAAAAATATTTCGATGCCACCCATCACTGTTTCGCCTATCGCATCGGCCTCGGCCCGGAGACAAAATTCCGCTATAGTGACGCCGGCGAACCTTCGGGAACCGCCGGCAAACCGATATATGATCAGATACTCGGACAGAATTTGACCAATGTTCTGGTGGTGGTTACCCGCTATTTCGGCGGCACCAAACTGGGAACCGGCGGTTTGACTCATGCCTATTCCGATTCGGCCGCCGAATCAATCAATAGGGCCGGGATAATCGAACAATTTCTGACAGAACAATTATTGCTGTTTGTCGAGTTTCATGATTATAATATCGTCGAAAGGTTGATTCATAAATTTCAGGGGAAAATCGTGGCCCGTGGCGCCGCCGAGCAAATACCGTCCATCACCGCGGAAATAAGATGTTCATTTATTCCGGAATTTAAGAGCCGGGCCACGGAAAGTACCTCCGGAAGGGTTAGGTTTGGAAATGTCGATTGATTGTCTTGGTCTGGGTATTGCCCCGGTCGATATTCTCTATCAAATCGGGAAATTTCCGAAGCCGGGAGCCAAAATCGACGCCCTCGATATTACTATTCAGGGCGGCGGGCCGATACCGACCGCCCTGGTAACCCTGGCCCGCCTGGGAATGAAACCGTCCCTGCTGGCGGCGGTCGGCAATGATATTTTCGGCGAATTCGTTATAAGTGAACTGCGCCGTGAAGCGGTCGATACCTCCAATATTATCATAAAGAATAATCCCACCGCCGTCGCTTGCGGCTGGTTTGAAAATGGAACCGGGCGACGCACCATCGTTCTGAATTTGAAAATCAAAGTCTCCCCAAGCGATATTAATCTTCATCGCTTGCCAAAAATAAAAACCGTTCATCTCGATGGCCGCGATCTCCCCGCTTGTATCAAACTGGCCCGTTGGGCGAGAAAGAACCGAATCCCGGTTATATTTGACGTCGGCTCCATTCGTAATGATGTCTCCGCAATCTTTCCTTTGGTGGATCATCTCGTCTGCTCCTCCGATTTCGCCCTGCCCTATACAACGGCCGACAGCATAATCGATGCCATCCGAAAATTAAGCCATCTCTGCAATGGAACCATCGTAATAACCTCCGGAACTCATGGCTCTATGGGATACAGCCGCAACGACGGTTTAGCCTTCGCTCAAGCATACAAAGTAAAAACGGTCGATACGACCGGGGCGGGCGATGTCTATCATGGCGCCTATATATATGGCCTTCTTAAAAAATGGCGTCTCGAACAACGCATGCAATTCGCCGCGGCCGCGGCGGCCATAAAATGTACCAAACCCGGCGGGCGAGTCGGCATTCCTAGCCTGAAACAGGTGCATCTGTTTATGAAAGGCGCCAGGGCTTTTTATGCTTGATTTAATCCAATCTCTCATTTCGGCCGATCATTCCATCTTTTTCTTTATCAACAAAACTCTGGCCAATCCGGTGACCGATTTTATCATGCCGCTTGTCACCATTGACTTGCACCTGAAAATATTCTACGGCTTCTGCCTCGCCCTTATTCTTTGGAAAGGGGATCGTCGCCTTCGTTATGCTGTCATATTCTCACTGATCACGGTGGCCGCAACCGATTTGATAGCCAGCGCCTTTCTCAAACACCTTTTCGCTCGGCCGCGCCCCTGCCACACCCTCGATATCCGTCTTTTGGTCCCGTGCGGAGCCGGATTCTCGATGCCGTCCTCGCACGCCGCCAACCTCTTCGGGCAGGCTTTTCTGTTTCATTCTATCGCGCGCAAAATCTCGTGGTATTTGATACCATTCGCCATCATCGTTGCCCTCTCGCGGGTTTTTGTCGGCGTGCACTATCCTGCCGATATTCTGGTCGGCGCGGCTCTGGGTACTGTAATAGGCTTTTTAATAGCCAAAATATTTTGCAGAATATTTCCCGAGAGAATAATCCCTCCTCAAGGAGGCGGATGATGAATATTAGGATTGAAATGGTTCAAGGCGATATTACCGAAGCCAAAACCGAGGCCATTGTCAACGCCGCCAATAATCATCTCTGGATGGGCTCCGGGGTCGCCGGCTCCATCAAAAGAAAAGGGGGCATTGAAATTGAGCAGGATGCCATGTCCAAAGGGCCGATCGAAGTCGGTCAAGCGGTGGCGTCGATGGCCGGAAAGCTCCCCTATAAATATGTCATCCATGCCGCCGGCATGGGGCAGGATTTGAGAACCGATCGCAACATCGTGTATGAATCGACCTGCCATTCGCTCCTCCTGGCCGATAGTTTGCGGCTCCAATCGCTGGCCTTTCCTGCGATTGGTACAGGTGTGGGGGGCCTGTCAGCCGCCGCCTGTGCCGAGGCCATGCTGGACGCCGTCCGGCAGTCGAAATCTCAATTGAAATATCTGGAGAAAATTGTCTTTGTTCTTTTTGATAAAGATAGTTATGATTCTTTTCGTAAGGAGGGATCAAAGGAATTATAAGTATCTATTCAGGGAATATGGTAAGTCCATGTTACAATCAAATCAAATAACCAATCATATCGACTCCCCCAATAAAAAATGGGACAGGGCGCCATATATTTTGGTGGCCGCCCTGATCGCCTTTATCTTCTATCTTCTCACCGCATTTCGCACCGTCACCTGGTGGGACAACGGTGAGTACTCGTTGGCGGCTCTGACTCTCGGCATTCCTCACCCTCCCGGATCGTTAATGGCGACAATCTTGGGATGGTTGGTGACCCGTCTGCCGTTGGGAATTTCCAGGATATTTCTTCTCAATATCTTTGCCGGTTTTTTGGCCGCTATTACAGTCGGTCTGGTTATATATATTTCACTTCGATTGGCCGGTAAATATTTCGCTCTTGATGACCATCAAATTAACAAAAATGCCAAAATTATCATATACGCCCTGGCCGCTCTTTCCGGTTTGAGCCTGGGCCTCGGCGAGACTTTATGGCTCTATGCGGTTAAATTTACACCCTATGTTATCACCCCACTTTTTACCGCCCTGATTTTGTGGGCGATGTTCCGCTGGTGGGAAGAGGCCCATGGTGCCGATCAGGTCAAATGGCTGTTTATCATCATGCTTCTCTTCGGACTCGATTTCAGCGTCCATCGCACCAATATCCTCCTTCTTCCGGGCTTTCTGGTCTGGCTGATTTTGGGAAACGTCAAGGTGTTGGCGCATATGAAATCACGCGGAGCCCTGATTCTTGGATTTCTTGTCGGTCTATGTTTTCATTTGCTTATAATCCCGATGGCGATGAGAAAACCGCTTCTCAATATTAATGATCCCTCCAATTTGACACGTTTCTGGGATTATATCACCCTCAAGCAGTACGGCGGCAAAATGCTCTTCAACCTTTTCCCGCGAAAAGGCGATTTCTGGCATTTTCAGGTCCCCGATTATGCGGGCGTGTTTGGCGCCAATTTCCTTTCCTTCAGAAATGAATTGGGAGTCCTGGGGGTACTGCCGTTCCTCTTCGGGTTGATCGGTATGATCGCACTTATCAGGAAAAGCGCCCGGCTCGGGGTCAGTATACTGATTCTATTTCTTTTCACCAGCGCCGGTGCCGTAATCTATTTCAATGTCCCGGCCAATTTCTTCCGTTCCATGGATCGCCATTATTTGCCATCCTTGGTGATTTTTGCGGTATGGGTGATTTTAGGAGTGGCCGCTCTCATAAAATGGATAATTAATATGAAAAGCGCCTGGCGGCCGATACTTATAATTCCGGCTATTTTTCTTATCACCATGATTCCCATCGCGCAGGCCGTGCGGAACTATGCCCGAATTGACGGCTCCCGCAATTATTTCGCCTATGATGTCTCCGTCAATTTATTGAATACCGCCGCACCCGATGCCATCCTCTTTGTCGGCGGCGACAACGATACTTGGCCGCTGTGGTACCTTCAGAAGGCGGAAAATATCCGCGCCGATATTACCGTCCTGAATCTAAACCTTATGAATACCGATTGGTATATACCGCAGATTCTCGAAAACAACCCGCACTTCCCTCTTCCGCCTCTTGCGGATAATAAGACCGGCGTCAGGCTCTGGAAAGATACAACTATCACCATGACGGGCGACAACTCCCCAATCAAATACGACTTGCCGGATAGCATTTTCATGCCTGACTCTATTCAATTCGAAATTAAACCGAATATCGCCGGCAAATATCTTCTTGGGGCCGACTGGTTTTTACTGCAAATAATAGAAATCAATAAATGGCGGCGGCCCCTTTATTTTTCCAGTTCACTCCCCGATCAATCAATCACCTGGATCAAAGACCACTTGCGCTCGGAGGGAATGGCCCGGCGCTTGATTCCCCTGAAAGACCCGCCGATAAATCCAGTCATTCTGAAAGACAATCTTCTCGACAAATACCGATATCGGGGCTTTAATGACTATTCCCTTCCGCTGGAACAGTCCGATATCTGGTCCGGTCAGAATTATCTTTCCCTCTTTTCAATCCTGTTCAATCTTGATTCCAGAACCGGCGACACCTTGCAGTTGCGGAATGATATTGCCGAAATGCGGAAGCGCTTGAATTACGAACGGCTCGAACTTCCGGAAGACGCTCAGAATTACTATAGGGATTTGATGCGGATGACGGAATAGACCGATTATTTCTTCTGTTTGGGCTTCATTTCGCCTTGAAAGACAAGGGAATCTTTTTCCATATTGAAATACTTGCCCGATAGGGATGCAAAAAATTTATTTGATTTTACGGAATCAAGGCGGATATACCCCTCCGTACAATTGTAAATCTTGAGCGATTCGGGGCGATTATATTGACCAACAATTTGGCAGATCGATTTTCCCCCGAGATTCAACGAATCCTTTCTTAATTGCGACGGCAATTCCGCGTATATCCTGAAATTAATCTTTCCCGAAGTGGTCAAAAGACCCGACGGAATATCCATTTTTTCCGGGTCGGCTATACTTTGGTTGGTCACCAGCACCGTCCCTTGTCCGGGAGAAATGAAGTCGCCGGAGTTGTCCCTCGCAATATTGTATCCCGTAAGGAAATAACTTCCTTCATTTTGCAGCTCCAGCTTTTTCTGCTGTTCGATTTTATAAAAGTGCAGTCGATATTTGGTGTTGCAGGAAATCAGAGCCAGGCCCAAAACAGCCAATATGATAATATATATTTTCCGCATTTAAATCGGCATTTCAACCAGACGGTACTTTTTGTATAATTTGCCGCTCATATTCGCCGCGGCGCGGCACATCAATTCATTGGTTTCCAGGATCCAGGATAATTCGGCCCAGTCATACCCTTTCTCCACCCCTTTGAGATAAGTATCGACATAGAAAATATTATCGATTCCCCGTTTCTGGAATTTTGGTACCACCCCCATCGTGAGCATCCGTACCCCATTTATCGTGTGCCGTATTTTCGCGTTCCATAAAAGGGTGAAAATGCCGAAGGGGAAAAGCCGTCCCTTCATCTTAATCAGAACCTGATTTATATCCGGTACCGCCAGAGAAAAGCCGGCCGGTTCCCCCCCCACGAAAGCGATCAGCGCCATATCCGGGTCGACAATCGGCTTCAGATCCTTGGCCATATAGACAAATTCGTCTTCCGGCATCGGCACAAAACCCCAGTTGAGGCTCCAGGCCTGATTATAGATGCCGTTGATAAGTTTAACCTCTTCATCGAATTTCGACATATCGACCGGGCGAATTTCGATTTTGTGCCTTTCCCGTATCTTATTCACCAGGGCCACCTGCCGCTCCGAAATTGGAATTTCTCTGGAAATAAGATAACCGTGCAAATCCATCACTTTCTTGAGACCGAATTTTTCGGCCAGCTTGGGCAGGTACGGTTCGTTGTACGGATTCATTACCGTCGGCGGGTATTCGAATCCCTCGATCAGGAATCCTATCTCGTGATTGGTGGAAAAATTCATCGGGCCCCGCATCTTTTCCATCCCCTCGGCCTTGAGCGTGATCATGGCCACTTTGAAGAGCATCGAGGCCACTTCAAAATCGTAGATACATTCAAAAAATCCGAAAAAACCGGTTTTTTCCTGATGATACTCGTTATGATTGAAATTGACGCAGGTCGCGATCCGACCGACTATTTCTTTACTCTTCAGGGCCAGAAATAATTTGGTCTTGGCGCCGTGATAAAAGGGATTTTTGTTCTTATCGAAAAAGGTTTTCCGTTCGGAAATCAGAGGCGCCACCCAATTCGGCTGATTCTTGTAAAGACGGAAAGGAAGCATGATGAAGTCGTTCAACCGACGCGGCGAGTCGACTTCGATTACTTCAATTCCCTGTGCCATATGGTGAATTTAAGAAATGACGCCCAACTGCTTGCCGACTTTCTCAAAAGCCTCCAAAACCCGATCCAGATGCTGGTCGGTATGGGTCGCCGTATATGACGTCCGAATCAGAGCCTGCCCCGGCGGCACCGCGGGAGAGATGGTCGGGTTGGCAAATACGCCATTGTCGTAAAGCGCCTTCCAGAAACGAAACGTGTCCAGATCCTCCCCGATTACAACCGGGATTATCGGCGTTTCGGAATGGAGAGTATTGAAACCTAAAGCCTGCAATTCTTTCTTCATCCGGCGGGCATTTTTCCAGAGGTTAACCCGGCGTTCCGGTTCGGTTTCAATGATTTTCAGGGCGGCCAGCGCCGCCGCCGCCGCCGATGGCGGAATCGACGCCGAAAAAATGAATTCCCGCGAAAAATGCTTTATATAATTTATGACTTCTTTGTCCGCTACGATAAATCCACCCAGCGAGGCAAACGACTTGGAGAAGGTCCCCATCGTGATATCGACCTCTTGATGGAAATGCTCGGCCGTTCCGCGCCCCCCCTCGCCAAGAACCCCGATCGCGTGGGCGTCGTCGATCATGATCCGCGCCCCGTACTTGCGCCCGATTTCGACCAGTTCCGGGAGTTTTATTATATCCCCTTCCATTGAGAATACCCCGTCGGCGACAATAAACAACCCGCCCCGAAGGCCGTTTTCGGTCACATTTCGAAGAACTCTTTCCAGATCCTGCATATCGTTGTGGCCGAATTTGACTATTTTCCCGAACGAGAGCCGACAGGCGTCGACAATCGACGCATGATCACCGCGGTCGATAACCACTGTATCATTCTTCCCGACCACACAGGAAACCGTGCCGAGATTGGTCTGAAAACCGGTGGAGAAGACAATCGACGCATCCCGTTTCATGAATTTTGCCAGCCTGTCCTCCAACTCAATATGCAAATCCAGCGTCCCGTTCAAAAAGCGGGATCCGGTGCATCCCGAGCCGTATTTGCGGGCCGCATCGGCGGCCGCATTTTTCACGCGCGGGTCTTCGGTCAGCCCCAGATAGTTATTCGAGCCGACCATTATCACCTTTTTGCCGTCAACTACGACTTCATTGCCGGGAGCGGACGAAATAGGGTGAAAATAGGGGTAGATCCCCATCGCCTTAACTTCATCGGCCGTTTTGAATTGGTAGCATTTTTCGAAGAGGTCCGTCTTCCTGCTGACAGTCTTTTCCTCAGTTTCCAAAATCTGTATCCTTTTAGTTCTTATTAATCAATAAGGTTAATTATTTCAGGTCTCAAAGTCAAGAAAAAATGAAAATCACCGTTTCATCGACCCTTATGACGCATATCACCGCTCGCCGGCCCCATAAAATATAATAAAAAAATATCCAAAGCGATAAACCTTTTTCATATCATATTGTTAATTCGATACTTGAGTTATAAATAGAATGTTGCAAACGTCCCGCAAAAAAACGCTGCTGGCCGACCTCGGCCTCTTTTATGCCGCCGCCATCTGGGGCTCAACTTTCTTTTTGGTCAAATCCGCCCTCTCCGGTATCGATCCGGTGGTTATGGTCGGCTATCGCTTTCTGATCGCCGGAATAATTCTCGCTCTCTATCTTCTGGCCCGAAAACAGAACATCCTTCGTGATCTCAAAAAAGGACTCGCCCTGGCGATAATCCTCTGGTTGCTTTATATCCCGCAAACCATCGGTCTCAAATACACCACCGCTTCCAATTCCGGCTTTATCACCGGCCTTTTTGTCGCCTTCGTGCCGCTCTTTATGAAAACCATCTTCAAACGCACCCCGACTATTTCGGAAATTGCCGCCTCCGGCGTCGCCTTGATCGGACTATGGATTCTTACCGGCGGTCTCAAAGAAATCAATATCGGCGACCTCCTCACTCTTATCGCCGCCATGACCTATGCCCTCCACCTGCTTCTGTCCGACAAATACATGAAACAGGGGATCGATCCTATCCGCCTTGCCTGCCAGCAATTCCTGATAGTCGGCCTGTTGAGTATAGCGAGCGCCGCGACATTCAAACTTCCCTTCGGCATCACCACCGCCTCGGCGTTGCATATCACCATATTTCTGGCCCTCTTCCCGACCATGACCGCCTTTGTCATACAACTTCTGGCGCAGAAGATTACGTCCCCTTTGCGGGTCTCGTTGATATTCGCCCTCGAGCCGGTCTTTGCCGGCCTTTTCGCCTGGACTTTGGGAGGCGAGCAGATTCAGCTGCACGGTGTCATCGGGGGACTTTTGATTTTCGCCGCCCTGATTCTTTCCGGCCTCCCTTCCAAACCGCTTACCAAACGCTGACCATCCCCTCATCATCGCAATCCATGCCCGCAAGTGCGCGGCAGTGCGCGGCAGTGCGCGGCAGACTTTAGTCTGCCCGAAAATATTTGTAGGTCAATGACCCCTTGGGGGAAGAGTGTGGGGCGGATGGGGGGGCTTGACATTTTATCTATCTTGGCTTACGCGCTTTGATAATATAAAAATACGAACCGGTGCAGCAGGCAAATGTCCCATCTTTATACTGCTTCCTGGCCGCGGCGAGGAATTTATCCATTATTTCAATCCATCGATCGTAATCGGCAAGATTTCCGCCACCGGCCTTAAATTCCTCCCTGCCTTGCTCAATCCAATATTTCTTGTCCTTTTCATTGGTATGTTGCTTTATCAATATCTTTAATAGTTGCTTCTGTTCTTCACTCTCGTATGGCGGTTCCAGAAAATGAACCCGTTCGTTCATACGGATATCGATTCCTCTCATTCCCAGTTCACTCAACATATGAGGAATCTTATTTCCGATTGATTGATCCCCCCGGCCAAGTTTCTTCCTCCCCTCATGAAGGGTCAGGTTTATTTTGGCCTGAAGGATAAAATCGTCATGGCTGAATTCGTACGCGGAAAAGAATTGCCTTGATAGCCCCGCGCTCAAATTATCAGGCTCCTTACACATGAACAATCCGCCCGGCTTCAGGACCCTGATCATTTCTTTAAGAGCTTCTTTCGGTTTTTCCAGATGCATCAGCAGGGTTTGGCACATAACCCAATCGCCAAAGCCGCCTTCAAATGGCAGCTTATAAGCATCGCCCATCTTAAACTCCGCCTTTCCGCCCCGGGCCCATACTTTGGCTCCCTTCTCGGCATCTTTCAGGAGTTTTTCGGACTTATCAACGCCTATATAGTGGCCCCCTTTGCCGAAGTATGGCCAATAGGTGTAACCGAGATAACCAAGGCCGCAGCCGACATCAATGGCGGTCATGCCCGGCTTTAAGCCCAGCCAGGATGCATATTTCTCAATCGCCTCCGGATACCAGAGATACTTGCGTTGTTCGACAATGGCCCTACGACGCCGACCTTTGCTCCAATCAGCCTTGTCTTGTTTGTTTTTGCTTTTCATATTTTGCCCCGCACATTTTTACTCAATCCGGCAATTCGGATATTCTTTTGCTTTAGTCTAAACCACACATTACTTGGGGGCAACTATTTTCTATAGTGTTCTCGAATATTGAAAAGTGGCTCTTGTGGGGCAGGATCCCGAGGGGCGGCGTGGCCGTGCTGGGAGCGATCCTGCCATCTTCTTGCGGAGGCACTTTTCACCCACCGTGCAACCTCTTGTGCCGCAAGGGGCGGAAAAAAACAAAGCCAAAATAGATTTGGTGTAAAAAGATGAGGGGAAAGGGGATAGAGGCATAGTGGGTTCGCTCTATGAAAAAAAAGGGGGCCCCATTTTTTGCGTGTTTTTCGGTAACGGGTTGAAGGAGCAGAGATTATAAGAAAGTTTTGGGGTACAATGAGGGGTTCTTGGGCCGGTCGATTTTTGGGCATTGCGCCGATTGGCGATATCTCCTTTTTTGCTTACGCGCATAATATATCCTCCTATAAATAGGACGATGCAAAGTAAACATCAAAATTATAGTGATTTTGAAGGGATACATGCGAAGAATCGATTGAAAAATAGGGGATCCAATCGACTATGGCGCGAAATATTAAAAATCGATATGTAAGATCATATTTCAATTCCGACGCGCTGGGGAAATTGCCGTATCATGAATCAAATGTCTTCTTTAGTGCCAGATATACTTCTTTTTGAATTGCCCTAGGAGCTTTCCTGATCCGAGCCAACAAATTTAATGTTGGTTCGCTAGTCGTCTGAATATTGGATTTTGATTGATTACATGTTGAGCATAATACACGAAGATTATCATCATCGTCCGTCCCGCCCTGGCTCTGGGGCAGAATATGATCTATATGTAATCGCACTTTCCTGCCGGGGTACAGCGGGTCAGGATCACCGGCCCCAGCGCCGCACAATTGGCAAGTATAACCATTTCTTTCAAGAATTGTATTTCTCTTTTGAAGGGAAATTGCAATTCCAAGAGCCGGAAGGCGGTCAAGGGTTTCCAAAATATATTGGCCCGGTTTTAATCTTGGATCATCGATATGAGATTTTATCTGCATCCCCTCCAATTCACGCAATTCCCTTATTCGTCTGGCGTACTCACTAATCTTGGCTACTTTTCGCACCTGCTGAGTCGTTACAATTTTGCCCAAATTATTTTCAAAAAATTCCCTTATTCGATCTCGCGCACCCATCATTATTCCTTCTTCAGAAAATGGCTTAATTTATTATTTAATTTATCAATATTATTAATCTCACATTGCCAAATTGTCAAGCACTGCCATCCTTTTGATTTGAGCTGACGTCGCGATCTAATATCCCGATTAATATTACAATTAATCTTTTTCTCCCAAAATTTTCTATTTGTTTGGGGCAGCGAGCCACGCCTGCATCTCTTATGCCCATGCCAGAAACACCCATTAACAAAAATCACTTTCCCAAACTTTGGAAGTACAATATCGGGACTGCCCGGAAGATCCTTTCTGTAAAGGCAAAATCGGAAACCCATACGATGGATGATACTTCTGACCTGTTTTTCCGGTCGCGTATTCCGACCCTTGATGGCAGCCATTATTTTGCTGCGCTTCCTACTTGAGAAAACGTCGGCCATTATTTGCCGCGGCGATATGCAAACAAAGCATAAATGGAATCAGCAATTCTTGAAGCAAGCAATGGCGGGACCGCGTTGCCGATTTGCTTGGCAATTTCGATCTTATTGCCGATGAAACGATAAGAATCGGGGAATGACTGTAACCGAGCTGCCTCTCTGTGAGTAATTGGCCTGTGATCAAAAGGATGCAGATACCGACCTTTTTCAGGTTTAAAGAATTCGGTTCGAATAGTAAAGGCTGGCTTGTCCCACCATAGCCTTCCAAATAGGTCGGTGCCGCCGGTTTTTTTGCGAATCCAGCAATCCGGCGTCAGTTGCGGAGCATTTTTCTGAAGATCAAAACGATTCATTCCTTCCTTAGGAATGGCCTTATATCTTTTCAAACTAACGGCAGTTGGAGTTCGCCCAAAATGCAAATTCATTGGAGGCGGTACGTCTCTCAATTCGGTTCCTTTCGGAGAGGGTAGATCGGCCAAAACATCTCTTAGTGCACGCCATGGCTGCGCATCAGCTACATATTCACTATAATTATTGAAAGGCAAATCACTGTAGCCATTATTAGGATTCCAATTAGTCTTTTTAGGTGGGAAGACTATATTAGGATCTGCGAACTTACAACCGACTATGAAGGCACGCCATCTCAATTGTGCTACTCCATAATCCGCAGCACATAATTTAGCATCGGCAAGCATAAAACCTAGTCGTGATGCAGTCTCCGCAATTTGTGTATATTCGTACGAGCCAAGCAACTGTGGAACATTTTCCATAACAAATATGGAGGCCCCCGAACGCTTGATCACTTCAAAAAAGGGCATCCATAATTCCTTTCTGGCGTCATAGGCTCTATTCTTATTTAGCAGGCTAAATCCTTGACATGGTGGACCACCAATTATGAGATCAGCCTTAGGTATTTTGACATTTTCATTATCCAATATGTCAACGATGTCACCCACAATACAGTGATTACCAAAATTCGCGTTATACGAGGCGGCTGCGAATGCATTGAAGTCGTTAGCCCATATGGGAAGAAATGAATGGCCAAAGACATCCGTAAAACCAAGGGTTAATCCGCCTGCGCCTGAAAAGAGATCGATCAATGTTATTTTATTGCGCCTGGCGGGCAGTCTGCCTTCAATCCTGGCATGATAAACTGCCACTTCATCCATCATGCTCTTTTTGGACAATGACTTCAATTTTCTTGCCTCAATTTCTCCTAAATTATCTCGGGAGACCCGTCTCATGCAATTAGAATATTAATGTACATAACTAAAACAAGCTAATCGATTATAATTCATAATAAATTTGCAAAATAGCCCGCGAGCAAACGAATTTAAATCATTTGGATTGCTTCTGAAAATCGATCTCCTCTTCAAAAACGAAGTCTTCTTGGCCCTTAAGTGTACCCTCAAGATATTTGGCCAAAATGCCTTTTCCATCTTCAGATGGATGAATAACTTCGCATAGAAATCCATCCAAGACTTTAAATTTATCTCCCTTTTTCAAATCCCAAATAGATTTGGTCACTTATTCCTCGGAGGTCTAATTATTATCTTTAAATCTATATACAATTTGTCAATTACGCAATCACATCTTAGCCAAATGTGAGGTAGGTATGTCTTCGGTGCTGACTCTTTTGCAGACGCAAATTTAAATGGCAGGATCGCTCCCTCCCCAGCCCCGCCGCCCCGCTGGATCCTGCCCTACGGAAAAAAATGTCGGGTTCTCATCCCCGACCCTTGGTCGGGATTCGGAACGCCGACCTGCAAGAATGCATTTTCACTACCAATTCGATTCTGATTGGTTAATCGGGGGCCTTATATAGGAGGAGGTCTATAAATATGTCCGTCTATGACCGCAAGTCTATCGCCGGGTGCGGCAATGACCCGCCGGCCCGTATATTAATGAGCAAAGCCATTTGGCCCGTTCCGCCTATATTTCTCCAATTGCCTCTCTTTCAAACTGTTGGCCGGAATTTACCCGCCGCAAAAAGCGGCCAATTTTTTTTGGAAAGCAAACCCACCGAGCCGTATTGTCATATCTTTCAAGAAGATAATAAAAACGGGGTTTGGGTTTGCTTATTTCGCTTAT
>CALMKK010000355.1 GCA_937867135.1 uncultured candidate division Zixibacteria bacterium | reverse complement strand
CGCCATATCGGATTTATTTTTCAATTTTACAATCTGATGCCGGTTCTTACCGCTTTTGAAAATGTGGAATTGCCACTGCTTCTCACCAAATTGTCCCGTCAGGAACGGCGGGAGCATGTCGAGACCGCCCTTAAAATTGTCGGACTCGAGGACCGGATGAAACATTATCCGCGTCAGCTATCCGGCGGACAGGAACAGAGAGTGGCTATTGCGCGGGCCATCGTGTCGGATCCGACCCTTCTTTTGGCCGATGAACCAACGGGCGATCTGGATAAGCAATCGGCGGAAGATATTCTGACTTTGCTTACCCGTTTGAACGCCGAATTTAAAAAGACCATCATCATGGTCACGCATGATCCCCGGGCGGCGGAGAAAGCCGGGACGGTTCGTCATTTGGATAAGGGAGAGCTTTCCTGATGCGGGTTTTTCGGCTGATTTTCAAAAATACTCTGCGGCACAAACTCCGGACCGCTCTCACCGTCCTCGGTCTGGCATTGGCGGTGATGGCCTTCGGTCTGATTCGGACCTTTATCACGGCCTGGTATGCCGGGGCCGATGCCGCCGCCCCCGATCGTCTGATAACCCGTCATGCGGTTTCGATAGTTTTCACTCTGCCGCTGGCGTACAAAGAGCAATTACTCAAAATCGACGGGGTTGAAAAAGTCACCTACGCCAACTGGTTCGGCGGCATCTATGTCGATCCCAAAAATTTCTTTCCGCAATTCGCGGTTGATCATACGAGTTACTTCGATCTTTATTCGGAATTTCAGGTGCCGCCCGACCAATTCAAGGCTTTTTCCGAAGAGCGGAAAGCGGTTATCGTGGGGCGGAAACTGGCGGATCGGTTCGGCTGGAAATTGGGCGATCCTATCACACTTATCGGTACGATATATCCCGGAAACTGGGATTTTGTCATTCGCGGAATCTATACCGGCCGCGATGAGAAAACCGATGAGACCGCTTTTTTCATGCGCTACGATTATCTGGATGAAGTCCTGAAACAGGTTTCGCCCGGCCGGGCCGGGGAAATCGGCTGGTTCGGGGTCAAGATAAAAGATCCTAATAGCTCGGCGGGGATTGGCGCGGCCATCGACGCCAGATTCAAGAATTCATATGCCGAAACCCTGACCGAAACCGAAAAGCAGTTCCAATTGAGTTTTGTTCAGATGTCGAGCGCCATCATAACCGGTCTGCAAATTATCTCGTACCTCATTATTATGGTAATTGCTATGGTTCTGGTCAATACCATGGCGATGACGGCCCGCGAGCGGATTTCCGAATATGCTTTTATGAAAACGATGGGGTTCCGATCGTTTCATTTAATCGGTCTGATTCTGGGCGAATCACTTACGATCGCCGCTTTCGGCGGGGCGGTCGGCCTGATTTTGCTGAAGGTGATCGGTAGTATTGCCGGTGTGGCCCTGAGCCAATTCTTCCCCGGATTCAGCAGCGATCCTATCACATATTTTTTAAGCCTGTTGATTGCGGTCGCGGTGGGGATAATTGCCGCAATTTTCCCGATTCAGCGGGCTTTACGGATGTCGATTGTCGATGGTTTAAGAGTGGTTGATTAGAGATTTCGGAGATGCCTTTATGATACCGGCCAATTATACGATAAGGAACATTGTTAAACATAAGATTACTTCGGCTCTTACCGTTCTGGGTGTCAGTCTGGTGGTTTTTGTTTTTGCCGGTTCGATGATGCTGACCAACGGCCTCAAGAAAACTCTGGTTTCCACCGGGGCCGACAACAATGTGATTGTGATTCGCAAAGCGGCGCAGACCGAAGTGCAATCCATAATCGGGTACGAGCAGGCCAAGATAATATCGGCCGCGCCGGAGATAGCCAAGGGAGCCGACGGCAATCCTCTTTTCACCAATGAGGTTTATGTCTTAATTAGCCTGGCAAAACGGAAAAGCGATGAAAAAGCCAATATTGTCGCCAGGGGGGTGACCCCCAAGTCGCTGGAACTTCGTCCCAACATCAAAATCACGGCCGGGCGGATGTGGGAAGACGCCGGTTCGGAAATTATCGCCGGGAAATTGGCCGCAGAGCGGTTTGTCGGATGCGGTTTGGGGGAGAAGGTCCGCTTTGGTTCGCGCGAATGGACGGTGGTCGGGATATTCGACGCCCAGGGCTCCGGTTTCGATTCGGAAATATGGGGCGATGTAGTGCAACTTTCCGATGCCTTTCGCCGTCCCGTTTATTCTTCGCTTACATTCCGCATGGCCGACACGACGCAATTTGAGGCCCTGAAAACGCGCCTCGAGAACGACCGCCGTCTGCCGGTGGAAGCGAAACGGGAAAAAGTGTATTATGCCGAGCAATCGCGCACCATCATTACATTTCTGAATATTACCGGAATTGTCATCAGTGTGGTGTTCAGCCTGGCGGCGATTGTCGGAGCGATGATTACCATGTATGCGGCGGTCGCCAACCGTACCAAAGAAATCGGCACCCTTCGCTCCCTCGGATTTGGGCGGTTCAGCATCTTGACGTCGTTTCTATTTGAGTCGGTGACAATTTCATTTCTTGGAGGAGTCCTGGGCCTGGTTATCGCTTATTTCCTCCGTTTCCTGCGGATCTCCACGACCAATTGGGATACTTTTTCGGAACTGACCTTCAATTTCGGGATATCCTGGAATATCGCCATTTGGGCGATTATCTTCTCGCTCCTGATGGGGATAATCGGCGGTTTCCTTCCGGCGGTCCGGGCGGCCCGCCTTAAAATAGTAGATTCCCTTCGCTCCGCTTAAGGCGGATATCATCCTCCTTTTTGCATAAATTGCAGAAAGGACGATCGCATAGTCTCGGACATCAAGGCTTTTTTGACCGGCG
>CALMKK010000354.1 GCA_937867135.1 uncultured candidate division Zixibacteria bacterium | reverse complement strand
AAATCGGGGATTATTGCATCATCGTATCCCAAGTCGGCATTTCGGGGTCGACCAAACTCGGTAAGGGTGTAATTCTGGCGGGGCAGGTAGGTCTGACCGGACATATTGAACTTGGTGACGGTGTCCAGGTCGGTGCCCAATCAGGCGTCCATAAAGATATTCCCCCGGGGAAAATTTATTTCGGTTACCCGGCCCGTGAAATTATGCAGACCAAGCGAATCGAGGCCTGTGTGAGCCGACTTCCCGATTTATTCAAGCGGGTCCGGGAGCTTGAAAAGGAAAAATCCAAATAGACTTTTCGATCAATAAAGTGCCTTCAAAAGCAGTAAAAATCTTTATCACTTTTGCCGCGTCTTTTTTGGCCCTGTACCTGTCTGTTTTTTTCATCCGCGAATCAACCATGCTCATGAATTGGAAACATTCCGGACGGGTCAATTCTGAAATTGTCATCGGCTCCGATAGTACCCTTCAATTCATTAAAATTGATTCTTCCGATTTCGCATTAAGTACATATCCCAAGTCGGGGGATATAATTTTATCTATCGCCGATTCCGCGGCCGATCGTTCCGCCTGGAGCCGACACTTTGAATCGCCCAACCAACCCGGGACAGAAATTCCGCTCACTTTTAAAAGCGAAATGGACACCGCCAAAACGGTGATGCGCACGTCGGCCGTCCGTATCCGGGATATTGTTTCCACCGGCGTGATGGTGTTTCTCCGCTTTTTAATTACGTCCGCTTTCTGGGGTGTCGGCGTCTGGGCCTTTTATCGACGTTCCGATTTCGGAGCAGTCAGGGCCCTCTCTCTGTTTTGTTTTTCCATGGATGCCTTTATGGTTGGCGCCATTCGTATCGGCATCGAGAACTTTGCTTCCTTTGAGATACCATTTCAAAAGTACATAATGCAAATATTGGGTGGTGGCTCCCTCTTTTTCGGGGCTTTCTGGTTAAATTTACAACTCCTCTTCCCCGTTCCACGACTTGCCATTGTTAAGCATCCGATTTTAATCTATAGCCTGATATATTTGCCAGTTATTTTATTGCTTGGTTTAGCGCTATTCATTAGGGCAAACGCCCTTAGCATTATAACATTACTGTTTATAATCATGCAGGTTTCTTTGGGTTTTTATCTCCTGGGCAAATACAATAGCACGACCACGGACCGACTGGAAAAAAGACAGACACGATTAGTACTATGGGGCACGGGAATAGGAATGACGGGGCTTGGCCTGCTCTTTTTGGCATTGATTTTGATTTCCGGGTGGTTGAGGCATCAAACTGAAATTGTTTTTACAATCATAATATTCGCGGTATTCCTGGGGTTACTTCTTTCGCCGCTATCGTTCGCATATGCTTTCGGACGTTATCGTTTGCTTGAAGTCGAAGGCAAAATCCGAAAAGGAACAAGAGCCGCCTTAACCACGATAGTCATTCTACTTGTTTTTTATGGATTTATTTTCTTTTCCAGCGAATTTCTGGTTCGCACTTTAAAAATTGAAAGTCGTACCCCTGTTTTATTTCTTGCCCTGCTTCTGGCGATGGGCATTGCCCCGGTTCAACGCCGCCTCTCATCTTATATAGAAAAGCGATTCTATCCGGAGCGGGTGCGGCTCCGCTCGATGCTGAGTGATTTTCTCGGACGTTCCCTAACATCGAACGATAAAAGTACCTTTTGGATGGGGCTTGAAAATCGATTGCGGCAGGCCCTGGAAGTCAACAAAATATTTCCGGTTCTTCGTGCCAAGGATAATGGCCATTTTGAGCTTTTGAGCGGAATAGCGGCTCCGTTCGATCTTAATGGTGAATTCATTCAGGAAATCACCAAAATGGGTAATCGTCCGGTAATGCGAGACGAGCTTGAAAAAGGGCGTAAAATTAATATACTCGCTGCAGAAAAAACCTGGCTTGATTCCAACGAAATTGCGCTATTGTTGCCGATGACGACGCGCTCCCGGCTGATCGGGTTTCTCGGTATCGGAATGAAGTCGGGGCAGAGCGACTTCGAGGTGGCCGACATTGATATTTTACAGTCGCTTTCATCGCAAATGGCGGTCGCGGCCGACAATATTCTGCTCCTTGAAGATAATGTTGATAAGAAGCGTCTTGAAGCCGAAATGAACATTGCCCGAACCGTTCAGGAAGGGATGCTTCCTCAGGTAATTCCGAATCGACCCGGGCTGGAATTGGCCGCCAAGAGCCTTTTTTGCACTGAGGTGGCGGGAGATTACTATGATTTGATTGAAATCGACGATAATAGAACGGTGCTGGCGATTGGGGATGTTTCCGGCAAAGGAGCCGGTGCCGCCTTGCTGATGTCAAACGTGCAGGCCTCGCTCCGGACGGCTATTGGGGACGGCGAGACAAATATTTCGCTATGCTCCATTATAAAAAATATCAACAATCTGATATGCCGCAATTCTCAGCCGGATCAATTTATTACCTTCTTTGCCGCGCTTTATGACAACCGCTCCCGCCGTCTTGATTATGTAAATGCCGGGCATAATCCGCCTTACCTGGTTCGCTCGGTTGGTACAATTATAGAATTAACTGAGGGCGGCCTGCTCTTGGGGGCGATGCCCGACGTACCATACGAACAGGGAGCAATCGATCTGACTGATGGAGACTTCTTATTTCTCTTCACGGACGGTTTAAGTGAAGCGGGGGCACAGGGAACCGAAATGTTTGGGGAGGAACGGATTAAGTCCTTTTTGGCGGCCAATCGGCAGTATCATCCGGCCGAAATATTAAAGCGTCTTGAGGATGAGGTTTTGAGGTTTATGGGAGCTTCACAACTCACTGATGATTTCACGCTTCTGGCGGCAAAAATCACAAATTAATTAAATTTTAATTTCAAATTAAAAAGGGATTCCCAGACAAAAATGAGGAATCCCTCAAAATTAGATTTCGGATATTTTAAAACGGCAAATCATCGTCCTCGGCGGATATGTCACCCACAGGCGGGGCTTCGCCCGGCGCTCCGGCCGGTATGTCCTTCGGACCGGCATCCCGACCACCCAGAAACTGCATTTGACGGGCGACTATTTCGGTCGTGTAGCGCTTGTTGCCATCTTTATCGTCCCAGGAACGAGTCTGAATCCGCCCCTCGATATAAACCTGCCGCCCTTTGGCCAGATACTCTTTGGCCAATTCCGCCATACGGCCCCAAACCACAATATTATGCCATTCCGTTTTATCCTGCATATTGCCGTCTTTATCTTTCCATTTCTCCGAGGTAGCCAGAGAAAAGGTTGCCACCGGCTGGCCGCCGGGAGTATAACGCAAATCGGGGTCTTTTCCCAGATTCCCGATCAAAATAGCTTTGTTAATACCGGCCATAGATTTCCTTCCTTTTTTATGAGAGATTATTGCTTTCAAGTATAAATAACGGTTGCCGGACTGTCAATATATGTCAGTGAATCGTAATCTTTTTTGCTTGTTGCGATTTTCAAACGGTATTATACTGGTATTCTTCACAAAGGTTTAATTATGGCTTTTATTATTCTTGATAAGAAAGACACGGCCGGCAGGCTGGAGAGGTTTTTAAGGGAAAAACTGGATCAATCAGGCCTTTCCGGATATGTAATCGGCCTGTCCGGCGGCATTGATTCATCCCTTTCGGCGGCGATTGCTGTTCAGGGCGTCGGCGCGGATAAGGTTTTGGGATTACTGTTGCCGTACAAGCACTCCTCAGAAGCCTCTCTTAAGGATGCAGTTACATTTGCCGAG
>CALMKK010000353.1 GCA_937867135.1 uncultured candidate division Zixibacteria bacterium | reverse complement strand
CCTACGACAAATTTTCAAGGATTGGCTGGAACGGCCCCTATATCGACAGTGCCGGACAGAATTATTCTCAAGACGCCTGGGGCAATGCCTATGTTTTTGATCCGGTCGCTCGGACCATCACATCAACTAGCGCCACGCCCAATATCGTGGCCAATTTCTAAGCGGAGATGCAAATGAGCCGATTTTCCCAAAAAGGCTTTACTCTTATCGAACTGGTGATGGTTATTATTATAGTCGGCGTTCTGGCCGGTGTGGCGATGAAATCAATGGACTCCGCCATTCAGACCGGACGTATTGAATCGACTAAAAGCGAGTTGGAGCAACTGGCAACCGCCATGGTCGGTAATCCTAATTTAATAAGCAATGGTTCCAGAACCGACTTTGGTTATGTCGGAGATATCGGTTCTCTTCCTCCAAACCTTGATGCCTTGGTGATTCAGCCGACGGGATACACAACCTGGAAAGGGCCTTATATACGCAATACTTTCAATCAGGCTTCCGAGGATTACAAGAGAGATTCTTGGAACACGCTTTATGGCTATAATGGCGGGGTCACCATTGTCTCGACCGGTTCCGGCAGTAATATAACCAAGCAGTTTGCCAATGCCGCCCCGGATGTAACAAGCAACACCATTCAGGGAGCAGTTGTTGATGCTCTTTCAAATCCTCCGGGAACACAAAGTAGCAGCGTGAATATAACGATCACTTACCCCAATGGAAGCGGCTCGATGACGACCGCCACCATTCATCCATCAAATAACGGCAATTATAATATCAGCGGAATTCCCATAGGCATTCGCACCTTGATGACTGTTAATGTTCCGACTAATGACACTATAATTTCGTATGTAACGGTTTTGCCGAAATCGACCATAATAAATAATATAAAATTCGGTTCGGCGTTATGGCAGGCTTCCGGAGCCGCCAACGGCGATGGTCTTCAATACGTAAGCGGTTCGGCGTCATTAAGCGGCAATGATAATATAAATTTTAATATCTACAATAATACCGGAAGCGATGTCGACATAACGTGGCTCAAGGCCACCTATATTCATACTCCAACCGCGTATTATGAGCGAGTCCGTTGGGGCAATAGTACCATTGCCAGCAGTACCAATCCGCGTTTCGGTTCAGAAACCCAGGTGAATTTCAACAGCACGCGAACCATAAATAACGGCTCCACCGTCACAATACGATTGCAGAATTTTAATACGTCCCCAAACGGTTCCGGATCGCCAGCTAACATGGCCGGGACCACCTTTGAGGTTCTGTTCAGTGACAGTTCCCTCGTATCCTTCAGTCTATAAACAGGCGATATGACCGAGAAAAATCAAAAAGCAGCAAAAGACTTCAGTCTTAATGGATTGATAGCAGGATTATTTCAGGCCTGCCTGAAAGGATTGAAATGGCGATTCGGGTTCGGCCGAACTATCGCCATACTTGTTGAGGAAAATGCCATTCAGATGACGACCGCCCGTCGGATCGGAATCAAGTCATATCTCTTGAACATCAATAAGATTTATATTCCGTCATCGATATCGCCCCGTGAAAAACGACAGGATTTTATTACGGCTGAAATTGATAATTATGTCCGGGAACAAAAAGGGTTCCGAACCAGATACATTCTGGGCGTGGGAGGTGCCGAATCGGCCGTTCGTATTTTAAAATTGCCCCAGTTGGCCGGAAAAGAACTGCGGCAGGCCATTTATTGGGCCGGGAACAAGCAGATTCCGTTCAGCCTCGACGACGCATATTACGGCCACCATATTATCGTCTCCACCAAAAATGGCATCAGCGATGCTATTGATACATCTCTCATCGCCGTATCCAAAAAAGAGGTGCACAACCGCCTGGGGCAAATCCAAAACGATGTGGAAATTGACGCCGTTTATCACGAACTGGAAGCAATCGGATTTCTTCTCAAGTATATCGATGACTTTTCACCTGAAAAAACTTATACCCTTCTGAATATCAAGAAAGACCATTCGGAAATTTCATTCTTTCGCGGGATGCGGCTGGAATTCCAGCATATTTCGTCCATCGGGGCATCAAATTTGGGATTGACGGGAAATGGTGAAGAAAGCATTCGGACATTCGCCGACAATCTGGCCGAGGAAATTCAAAACTCATTGGACTATTATGCCGGGCAATTTTCGCGGATGACCACCGACACGGTTTATATCTATGGTGATCTGTCGTACTCGGAAGAATTGACCGATCATCTGACCGACCGCTTTGGCATTGAATTCATAAGATTTCCCCTAAATAAATTGCTTCTCAGACAACCGCGGGCAAAAGATTTCGCCGACCAGATTTCGGTCTCGTTGAGTACGGTGGCGCTGGCCTTAACCGATGGTGATATCATAAATTTTCTTCCGCCCGATCAGCGGGAAGAACATTTGGTGGGTCATTTCAACCAACTGGCCGCTCCGGCGCTCATTTTAGCCTCGATTCTATTAACAATTTTCTGGGTATCGTTCAGGCATCAGGTTAATAGCAAAGAATCCCGTCTGGCTCAGATTGATTACGATATCGAACAATATCGGCACTCCCCCGCTTACATAACATATGAGAAGCTCAGACATCAATTAATGGCCGATAAAAGCCTGCTTGAAAAGCTGACACATAAGCCGACATTCCTTAATCTCAATTTGAAGGAATTGTCTCTGCTGACGCCGGAGAAGATTTCTATTGACGCCTATGACTTATCGTCCGACGGTAATAAATTCACGCTCAATCTTGGCGGTCGAGCATTATCGGCGCAGCAACCGCCGGAAGTCACACTGGCGGAATATATCGCCCGATTGGAGGGGTCCCCATTTTTTGACAAGGTGGCCCTGAAAAAATATGGCAAGCGGATCGATGGCGGCATATTTGTTATCGATTTTCAAATTGAAATGGAAACGACCATATGAAAAAGGTCATTTTTTTATACTTATCTGTTACTCTGGGCCTGGCCGCGACCTGGTTTTTTTTCCTGATGTCGCCTTTGATGCAAAGAAATAATGATGCTCAAAATTCCATAGTGAATGCGGAGCAAAAACTAAGTGAAATGCAAAGAATCCTTCTGGAATTCCCGGAAAAGTTTCGGGCGGAGCATGAATTGCTAATGCGGAAGCAGATCCTGGTGGCGCAACTTTATTCCAAAGAGGATTTGATAAAATTGTTCGATAATATAAAAGCTAAAGCCGAGTCATCCGGCCTCAACATGCTGGAAATCACGCCATCCATTGAAGAATTGCTGGCCCTGAATCAGCGCGCCGGAGCCGACGACCAGCCTCAGGAGTTAAATCTGGTCGTACGCTTGAACGGTGGCCTGCGGAATCTCGGACGGTTCATAAATCTTATGGAAGACGAAAAATTTTATCAGGGAACCAACTTCTGCAAAATTAGCGGCACCTATGGCGGCCGAGCCTATCCGGAAATGGCTTATGGCTTCAAAGCGGTTTTAGGCACGCTGGGGAAAATATAATGGATCCGAGAACAAGAAAGTTAATCGTCTTCGGCGCCTTCATTGCTTCGGTCATCTATGGTGCTGTTAATCTGATTGGCACGCCCCAACCGTCCGCGCCCCCGGCTCCTGAGCCGGTGCGACACGAAATTCAGGCCACGCCGGTTTCGAAGGCCTCTTTCATTGATATTGAAAAATATAGCGCATTGGACTGGGGTTCCGATCCCTTTTGCCGCGACAATAACAATAACCGCCAAGCTCAAATGCCGATTCAACCCGAAACACCGGCCTGGATTTTGGGCGGTATTTTGTATGATGATCTTCAGCCGGCCGCTATTGTTAACGGACATATCGTTCGAAGGGGCGAGATCATAAATGGCGCCCGCGTGACTCGAATAGACAAGAACCGGGTGACTCTGGAAAAGGATGGTTCGGAATTTTCGCTTTCAATAGCAAAGGATAAATCATGAAACGAAAAATATTAATAATCTGCATAATTTTCGGCCTTCTTCAAGCCGCCGCTTTAGCGGGGACTGTCGATCTGAGCAGGAAAATTTCATTGCAATTCGAACGACAGCCGATCGGTCTGGTCTTGAAGGTCATTGCGCAGCAGTACAATCTGAATATTGTGCAGTCGGGTGATATGGAGAAACAGATCTCGGTCAAACTGGAAAATGTCGCTTTGTCCGACGCCTTGAAGGCGATTCTTAATTCCAATGGATTCAACTATTATTTTTCGGGCGATGTTGTCGTGGTGAAGCCCCTGGATCGGAATGCCGAAGGAGAAACAGAGGCTAAGGTAATAACCTTGAATTATATTTCCCCGGGCGCCGCCATGAATGCCGCCACCGATATGCTGTCTTCCAAGGGCAAAATGAAAATTGTCGAGGATCCCGCCCAGACCAATAAGGGAGCCGGAACGCCCCGCGCCTCGCGATTGGTTATAGTCGATTTACCTGAGGTCGTGGAAAAAGTGTCGGCCTTCTTGAATAGTATTGATTCGCCACAGATCCAGATCGGTATCGAAGTGAAAATGATCGAAGTTAATGTCACCAATGATAAAACATACGGTATGACCTGGCCCACATCGTTGACCGCCCGGGCCAGCGGCATTGAAACGGACAATGTATCCACCACGACTTCTTCCAGTGCCGCCCCGATGGCATTGGGGCAGGTTCAATTGCCCAAGGGCAAATGGGAGTGGGGGAAATTATCGGTTGATGAAGTTCAAGTGGTGCTGGATTTCCTGCAACAATCCGGGCATTCCAAGGTGATTTCCGACCCCCGTATCACTACTCTTGATAATTGCGAAGCGGAAATTAATGTTTCGACGGTGGTTCCGATTCAAACTATTAATCGTTTCAGCGAAGCCGGTGCCACTCAAGACATTGTGACGTTCCAAGATGAAGAAATCGGGATTTCACTTTTGGTAACGCCACATATTATTGACGGCGGCCGGATATTGCTCGATGTTTTGCCGATGGTTTCCGAGATTATCGGATACTCCGGACCGGAGGGAAATCAAAAGCCGATTCGAACCGAACGGTCGATCCGTACCAAAATCGCGGTAAAGACGGGAGAAACGGCTGTTCTGGGCGGTCTCCTGAAGGAAAGCAAGATTGAGAATAATCAGAGGATATTTCTGCTTGGCTCCCTGCCGATTGTGGGAAACCTGTTTCGGCATAAATCGATCCAGAACAGCACCACCGATTTGATGATTCTGATTACACCGACCATAATCGGGCAATAATTATCGTAGGGTCGGGATGGAATCGGGTGATTCTATCGCGGAGTCTGACTCTCAAATACCCCTTCGATTTAGCCATCATCGCCGGGCATTTTTTGCCTGGTATCATTTCTTATCAAACTCCAGTCGAATCGCCGTATAATCGGCAGGAATGATTTAATCAGGGAGCTTTTATGTTCAGGATATCGAATTTCTGTTGGGGAACAATATTAGCATCTATAATACTTACTTTTGGGAATTTCATACAAGCCGGTGCCGCGACGCCATTAACAACTGTCCGGGTGGCATCGGGCCTTTCCCGGCCCCTCTTTGTCTGCTCTCCGCCCGGTGATAATCAGCAGTTGTTTATTGTTGAGCAAAACAGCGGAAAAATCAAAATCCTCCAAAACGGATCGATCCTTGCCGCCCCGTTCATAGATCTCCATTCAAAGATTATAGCCACCGGCAATGAGCAGGGTCTTCTGGGATTGGCTTTTCATCCCAATTTCGACAATAATGGATTTTTCTTTGTGGATTATACCGATACCTCAGGTGCCACAGTTATTGAGAGATTCCATATATCATCCAATCCCGATATTGCCGACCCGGCTTCCGGTCAGATAATACTGAAAATCATCCAGCCGTATGCCAATCACAACGGCGGAATGATTGCCTTCGGGCCGAACGACGGTTTTCTCTATATCGGGATGGGTGACGGCGGCCTTGGAGGTGACCCGGAAAACCGCGCTCAAAATCCCGATTCACTTTTGGGGAAAATTCTTCGAATCGATATCAACGGTGGCATTCCTTATGGCATTCCTGTCACCAATCCTTTCTACAACGAGAGTTCTCCCCGTCCCGAAATCTGGGCCCTGGGAGTTCGAAATCCCTGGCGATTCAGTTTCGATAGAACCACCGGCGACCTCTATATCGCCGATGTCGGGCAAAATTCCTGGGAGGAAATCGACTTTCAGCCGTCGGGCAGCCCCGGCGGAGAGAATTATGGTTGGCGCTTGATGGAAGGAAATCATTGTTACAATCCGCCGACTAACTGCGACCCCGGCAATACCCTGGCCCCGCCGATATATGAATATGATCATAGTTCGGGAAGATGTTCAATCACCGGCGGTTATGTTTATCGGGGTTGCGCCATCCCTGATTTGCAGGGAACATATTTTTTTGGCGATTATTGCACCGGTCAAATCTGGTCGTTTCGATACTCCAATGGGATTATGACCGAGTTTACCGACCGGACGGCGGAACTCGCCCCGGGAGGCGGCCTTACCATCAACTTTATCACATCATTCGGTCAGGATAACGCGGGGGAAATATATTTTGTCGATCAGGGGGGTGAAATATTCAAAATCGTTCCCGATGGAGTCGCGTCCGGCTGTTCTTTCAACTGCGGCGACATTGATGAAAACGGTACCTTAAATATCCTTGATGCGTCATTTTTAATTAACTATTTGTATCGAAACGGCCCAACGCCCAATAACTTAAATGACGCCGACGTCAATCATTCCGGCGCCGTTAATATCATTGATGTGTCCTATATGGTCAATTATCTTTATAAAAGCGGCCCGGCACCGATCTGCGCATGAATTCGCCTATGAAAACAAAGTCAACCGAGGCCGCCATAACGGAATCATACCGCCGTTCGGAAGAAATCGCCGCGCGGAAACATCCGCACCTTTATCGGGTGGCGTCGCTTTTCCCTGACAGAGACCGCTATTGGGCTTTCTGCGCCGCCTATGCCTCCATGCGCTGGGTTGATGACCGTATCGACAACTCCGCCGGTTCCGCCGATGAACTGGCGCGGTGGCAGGAAGAAATAAATTTGGCCCATAGGGGGAAAGCAGGATCGTCTCTTTATGGCCCGGCCTTGGCCGATACTTTCCAACGGTTCGATCTTCCCCTAGAGCCGTGGGAAAAGCTGGCCGGGGCCATGAAATATGATTTGCTCCATTCGGGATTTGAGTCATATGATATTTTTCTGAGTTATGCGGAAGGAGCCACGGTCGCACCGGCCGCGGTTTTTTCATCACTACTTTTGCAACGGCCGAAAGCGGACCGCTATGAACTGCCGATTTTATATGATGTCATTCATAAGGCGGTACGAAAAGCGGCCATTGTTTGCTATGAAGTTCACATTCTCCGCGATGCGAAAGAAGATATTGCCGCCGGTCGGAATTATTTCCCCCGGGACGAGTTGGACGCCTACCATCTCATCGGCCCGCATTGCAGTATGTCGGATTGGACGGAATACCTCCAATTTTACATCCGACGCACCCAGCATCGCTTGCGGAAGGCGCTTACCGATATGGATACAATTGAGGCCCACATGACTTCGCGCGAGAAACTGATGTTGCATCTCCTCATCGAGTTTTATATCTATTCTTTGGAGAAAATAATAACGAAGGATAATGATATCTGGAACGGCCGACATTTTTTAAACCCGAATGAAATTTCGAATATTGTAATCATGCTGCAAAAACGTTACGATTCTGATTCAATTTTTCCATCCCTTGAACTGGCGGGCTCTGAAGATGTCTGAGCCGCGCTGGATAAAAGTGGCACCGGTTAAAGAATTATCGCCGGGAAAAAGGAAACAGATCAAAATCTTGGCCAGAGCGATTGCGGTCTTTAATATCGATGGGCAATTGCGGGCCTTCGACGGTCTCTGCCGTCATATGAAGGCGCCCTTAGTACAGGGGACTTTAAAAGATAATATTCTTACCTGCTATTGGCATGGTTGGCAATTCGACATCGACTCCGGAGAGTGCTTGACTGAAAAGTGGGCCGCCCTCAGATTTCTCGATATCAAAATTGAGGATGATTGGGTCATGGTTAATATCTCTCCCCTTTACACCAACTTCGAATCGGATGCGATTTCAGGTATTGAGGCTTCTTGATATGCCGAATCTCATTCATCAAAGCGAGAATTTTCTCAAATATAAGGCCATCCGTGATGCCGCCTTTGAATTGGGGGTCGATTCCTTCGGCGCGGCCCGGGCCGATATTGTCGCCGATGCCGGGAGATTTGTCCAATGGTTGGCCAATGGCCACGCCGGGGAAATGCAATACCTGTCAAGAAATACCGAATTACGAATTGATCCGCGCCGGCTTCTCCCCGAAGCCAAATCGATTATTGTTATTGGCCTGAATTATTATCCGACCTCCGATGATGCGGAGAAAATGAGCGGGCCATTTAAGGTCGCGCGGTACGCCTGGGGCGATGATTATCATAATACCCTGCGGCGTATTTTGAAAAAACTTCGCTCCCATCTAAAAACTATGGAACCGTCCCTCGCCGGGCGAATCTGTGTCGATACCGCCCCTTTTATGGACAAATATTGGGCGAAGATGGCTGGATTGGGCTGGACAGGGAAACATTCTAATTTGGTTTCTCGGGAATTCGGTTCCTGGCTTCTTCTGGGCAGTCTGGTCATAAATTGCGAGATCGATAGTTATGATTCCCCCGGTCTCGATCATTGCGGTCAATGTCACGCCTGCCTTGACTCCTGTCCGACCGGGGCCCTATTTGCGCTATATCAACTTGACGCCACCCGTTGTATCAGTTTTTGGACGATTGAGTCCAAAGCCAATAAAATCCCGCCACCAATTGCATCGAAACTTGACCAATGGATTTTCGGATGTGATATTTGCCTTTCCGTTTGTCCCTTTAATAAATTCCAGAAACCGCGCCTGAATGGGACTTTTCGACGACGGGATGAGATTTCACAACTGGAAGCTGGGCAGGCGATGAACCTGTCAACCGATGAATTTGAAGATAAATATGGCGGCAGTCCCATAAAGCGTCCCGGAGCCGAAGGAATCCGGCGAAACTACAAAGCCGCTGTTGGGAATATAAAAAAGGGTGATATCTAATATCACCCTTTGTCATATATCTTATAAAGACGAATCTGAAAACTTAATGAATCGCCGTCAAAAGTCGATTCCAGCGCACCCGTTCCGGGAAGTGCACCGTGTTATAAAGAAAAAGTCGTGGCACCGATAGCGGGTCGTTCATCGTCACGGCCGGGGAATTGTCGTCGGGTCGCCAGGACCAATGTATAAACATCGCCTCGCCCAAAATCAGGCTTTTATGAACCGGTCCCCAGAAGCGGGAATCATAGGAATTATCGCGGTTATCTCCCATCATAAAATAATAATCTTTGGGCACGACATACGGCCCCCAATTATCCCGGCTATTATTATTGTTCGGACCGCGGGGCTGAATAACCGGATCGGTAAATTTGGCATGAGGCGGAAGCGGGAATTCCTTCCCATCGACATATAAGACCTTGTCTTTGATCTCCACTTTCTGCCCTTCCACCGCGACACATCGCTTGATATAATTGGTCACGCCGTCGCCGGGCCATTTGAATATTACGACATCCCCCTGCTTGGGGCTTCGGATGGACGGTAGCCGCCAATCGACCAGCGGCAAAGGCGCTCCATAGACAAACTTGTTGGCAATGAGAAAATCGCCGATAAGCAAGGTATCCTCCATCGACGCCGATGGAATCTTGTATGCTTCCACGATTGATGTTTTAATTATGACCGCCAGGACTATGGCAATCAGCAGGGATTTGACGTTTTCCCAGATAAAATCGAAAAGGTCACCTTCTTTTTTTCTTTGGACTTTTACTTTAGAAGCCACTGAATAAGTCTCCCTGATTTTTTTTCCATATTATTTATACAATTTACCAACGATGAATGTCATTGAATGTTACAAAAATAACCAGAAGCAGAAGAAATGCAATGCCGATTTGCTGAACTATGATTCGAGTTCTGGTCGAAATCGGCGACCCTTTGAATTTTTCGGCGACCAGAAACACCAAATGCCCTCCATCCAGAAGCGGAATCGGAAGAATATTCAAAACCGCCAGATTAACCGAAAGAAGAGCCAAAAATTCCAGCAAAATATCGAATCCGGCCCGCGCCGTTGCCCCGGCAATTTGCCCGATCATAATCGGTCCGCCGATTTCGCTGGCCGGGACGGTTCGCATGACCAACCCGGCCACGAATTTGAAAACCATCTCAACATAAAACACAGCCTGGTCAAATCCGGCTCCCACGGCCGCAAAGATTCCCAGTCGTTTGAAGACCGGTTTATTGCCGACTCCAATTTTCCCCACGACTACCGTATCGCCTTTGGCCGTCACCGCCTGATCCTTATATGTTACTATGGTATCAGTAATCAATATATCATTCCGTCGAAGGGTTATAACGACCGGTTGCTCCACCTTGCTGTAAATATGCTGGGCCATTTCTTGAAAATCTTTCACCGGATTACCATCAACCGATACTATTTGGTCCCCATTCTGAATGCCGGCTTTGGCGGCCGGGCTTTCGGCGGCCACTTCTCCCACAAAAACCGCTTCGACTTCCTTCCCCCGCACCATATAAAGGCCGGCCAGAACCACGACGGCCAGCACGAAATTCATAAATGGCCCCGCGAATATGACCAGAAACCTCTTCCAGACCGGCTGGGACATAAACTCCCATGGCGCTCCGGAGATCTCTTCCTCCGGCTGCTCGCCGGCCATTTTGACATATCCTCCCAACGGGATGGCCCCGATCGCATAGACTGTCTCGCCCCATTTTTTGGAGAGAATGGTCGGGGGAAATCCAAGCGAAAATTTTTCCACCCTGATTCCGGATTTTTTGGCGACTATGAAATGCCCCAATTCGTGGAAAAAGACCAATACTCCTAAAACAAAAATTGTGGCCAAAATTGTAATTATCATTTTTGTCCTACCAGTTTTTCAGCGAATTGCCGGCCCCACTGGTCGGCATCCACAATATCTTCATACGACGGATTAACCTTATTGGTATGCTTTTCCACCGTATTAATTACTATATCGGGAATCTGATTAAATATAATTATCTCTTTTAAAAATGCCGCTACGGCCGCTTCATTGGCGGCATTAAAAACCGCCGCAAGGGTGCCACCATAATTGGCAACCTTATATGCCGCTTTAAGTAAGGGGAATTTGGCGAAATCCGGCGGTTCGAAGCTTAGATTACCCAGATCATTCGGGGACAAATGGCCGTTTTCCGTAAATACCCGATCCGGGTAAAAGAGTGCATAGGCAATCGGCAAACGCATATCCGGGTATGACATCTGGGCAATTATCGATGAATCAATAAACTCCACCATGGAATGAATAATCGATTGCGGATGAATTACAACCTCAATTTTATCGGGGGCGATTTCGAAAAGCAGTGATGCCTCGATAATTTCCAACCCTTTATTCATCATTGTGGCCGAATCGACAGTAATTTTCGGCCCCATTTTCCAGGTAGGGTGACTCATGGCCTGATCCTTTGTGATGGAAGCAAATTTCTCTTTGGGCAGGGTGCGGAAAGGTCCACCCGAACCGGTTAAAATTAATTTTCTGATTTCCGATTTCTTCCCGGATATCAAGGCCTGCCAAATAGCGGAATGCTCGGAATCAACCGGAATCAACTCTCCTCCGCTTTCCTTTTTCAAGGCATTTATCAGATGTCCGCCGATAACCATCGATTCCTTATTGGCCAGCGCCAGTCTTTTTCCGGCTTTAAGAGTCTCGAGCGAGGCTTTAAGGCCGGCCGCCCCGACTATGGCATTAAGGACAATATCGGCCTCCGCCATTGAAGCCAGGTAGGTTATGCCATCCTCGAAATCAAGCAGTTCAGCTGAAGATTTATTAATTTTATAAAACTGGGAATGAGCATTTTTGTCAGTGAGGGCGACATGACGAGGATTAAAGCGAGCAATTTGCTCCATCAGCAAATCGATATTGGAATGGGCCGAAAGACCGATCACCTCTAAACGATCACCATTTTTGCCTGCCACATCGAGGGCTGAACAACCGATGGAGCCGGTCGAACCCAGAATCACTACCCGCTTTTTCATATAGTGTATAAACGGGAACCGTCAAGGACAGTTCCCGTTGTTTTTTCCCCGAATCGGGTTAATTGGCCGCTTTTTTGGGGGGCCAATCTTTCAGAATAACTATTTTCCTGATAAAAACATCCTGAAGCGGTTTATTATCACCCGCCCGAACTTTCACCTTTCCGATTTTGTGCAGGACATCATAACCGTCCTCCAACTGCCCGAAAATGGTATATTGCCCGTCCAAATGTGGGGTCGGCGCCAGGCAAATGAAAAACTGCGATCCGGCCGAATTAATATCCTGCGCCCGTGCCATGGAAAGAGTCCCTTCAACATGCTTCAAACTGGAAAATTCCGCTTTTAATTGAAATCCCGGTCCGCCCGTTCCATTGCCCGATGGATCTCCACCCTGAATCATAAAATTATCGATTATTCTATGGAAGATGAGGCCGTTATAAAATCCCTTTCGCATCAACGACAAAAGCGAGTCAACCGTCACCGGGGCGACGTCATGATATAATTCCGCTTTCATGGTTCCGAAATCGGTTTCGATCGCAATTTCCGGATTATCCGCTTTTCTTTTTTCATATTTTTTTGCCATAGTTTTCTCAACTTTTTTCTCCTTAGCCGGGGTAGTCTTTACTTTGGCGCTGTCGCCCTGACCAAAGGCCAGACCCGCCAGGAACATGAATGCTACCGTGATCGAAATGATTTTTTTCATTGCTATGCGACCTCTCACTCAAATTGTGATTTATTTTAGCTTTTTAATATATCCTTTTCTTATACACCTGTCAAATCGGGCGGCTTTTTTAAAAATCCTTTTTTCTCATTATTTTCAAAAAATGTTTGACTTTGCCCGTCCTGATTTCTTATTCTAAAGTAGAGTCTAATAATTCCTCTCTTTGAGACGGTATTCGTTCATCTCTAAGCAATATTAGCAAAAGCCCCGCAAAATCGGGGCTTTATTTATTGGTTCTCTGTGTTCCGGCGCGGCTCTCTTAAATTGCGCGATCGACTTCGAATATTCCCATAGGACTTAATCGTCAAAACCGCGGCCGGTTGAAACCGGCTATTTCTTATTCATCTTAAAAAATGTATACAAGGCGTCATAAACCGGGAATTGATGGGCGAGATTTTCGTGATCATCGGGATACATTATCGAATACCCGCGAGCGATCGCTTCCAGGCCTGCCGCGTACGGATTGGCGCCGATCTGATCGGTATCGGCGGCATTCACCGCATCGCCCAGCGCCCGGACCGCCGTATCCTTAATATTATATTTTTTCAGAATGGCTATAAAACTGCACTGCCCGTCTCTATGCCCCAAATCCGCATCTTTGATATCAAAAGGAATGGCCCCTTCTTTTTGGGCTGTCTCCAATACCAAATCATCGGCCACAAATATGAATTCGGCCTGGGCGTCGATAAACCGGCTAATCAGCCACGGACAGGCCACCCGGTCGACATGCACATGCGCACGCGTCACCCATTTCATATCATCTCCTATAAATCATTATCGTATTAAATTTCTGAAAATCTTCGGTGAATCAGATTAAAAAGGCGAGAGAAATTTCTCTCGCCCTTAAGAGTTGAACATGGAACTGCAATTTCGCGCTAAATTCCCTTCTTTATTTTTTCCTGATAAACCGGGGTGATAATTTTAACGTCGAATTCCCGCCCCTCTTTCAGGGTTACCTGATCTTTGTGCAGGACCGCTCCGAGCACTCCGCCCGCCGCGGCTCCGGCCACTGCTCCCTTGGCCACATCCTTGGTTTTGCCGCCGGTTACGGCTCCGAGAATGCCACCGGCGGCCGCACCGATAGCGGCATCGCGGGCAATCGATGTTCCCTGATCGCCGGGACGAATAATGCCGGAACCATCATTGGTGACAATATACCCTTCGCACGGAATCGGCTTTTCGCCGGGAAGGAGCACTTGAGTAAATTTAATTTTAATAAAGGCCTTCTCGTCTTTGGCCTTGCCGTTGCTCAGTTCGGCAATTTCACCGCCAAGAATAGTTCCATCCGGCAGGTCCAGGGTCTGTCCCTGCTCGACCGGGCCCTTAATCATGGCGCGAACCGGGTCACCGACAATGTTCGAATCGGACGAAACCTTTGTCAAAAGAGAAATCTTCAAAGATGTATTTTCCGCCAGCAACAGGGTTTTGACCACTTCCGGCTGGGCCGGTTTGGTTGTTTCTACGGTTGGTTTCGGCTTGGGCTTCGATGTCTCGGTAGGTTTCTGAGCCACTTCTTTTTCGCTTACCGGCGGCGTTTCCAGTTTAGTGGCCGTCGTGTCGAGAAGGGTCTTATTTCCCATATCCTCGGTCGCGGTACCGGTTTCTTCGGGCAATTCTTTTTCTGATTTTGACTTGTCCGAACTGCATCCAGATAGAATTACCCCCGCCAAAAGAAATATGCCAAAAATGCCCATTACGGCTAGTATAGCACTCTTGGTTTTCCAGTTGGACTTTTTCATCTACTCCTCCATAAAAAATGTCTTTCTATTTACTAATCGTCTTATTTATTTTAAAAAGTTAATACCTGAATATTAATAATTCAACAAAAAATTGTCGCTTTTGTTCTTCTTGATTGGGACTTATCTAAGATTGTGAAGACATTGGAATTCTGGATCAATTTATCAAATGCCATACACATTGAATTTTATTTATCGTGATTTTTAATTTATGAGTATAATTTTTGGCGCGAATAATCTGACACAGCGCTCCCGGTTCTTGATGCGGCGGTTTAAATCGGAAATTCGATACGAGGATGTTATGCCAGGAGCTTCAAAATCGACTATTACTTATATGCTCGTCGGAGCCGCAATCATCTTTATTGCCGCCTTTATCGGAGTCAGGGCCGGGTTTGCTCTCAAAAGCAATAAAGGGATGGATTTCACGCCTGAGGGATTCTCAAATCAAACTTCCTTGAAAATCGGGGATTTAGCCCCGGCTCTGCCGGTGGTCAGCCTCAACGGTGAGTCGGGGTTAATGCCAGATATGATTCGCCGCCGCAAGACTCTTCTGGCAATAGTGCTGCCGGGATGCGGTCCATGTCGAAACCTTCTCGATGATTGGTCGGAGCGTTCTTTTGCCGAAAATGCGGTTTGGCTGCCGGCTGTAATGGCGGTCGGGACTCCGGAGCAGGCCGCCGCGGAACTTCCGGATGACTTTAGGGCCAGATTCCCGGTTTACTTTTGCGATGAGCAAGTTCTCGATTCCTTGTGTCGCGTGGCCGTCTTTCCCACTCTTTTGGGTATTGGCCAGGACGGCCGTATCAGATTTATTATCAGCGGCTATGTCGGCCGCATCGATCGACGCTTTTTCGATAAATATTTATAAGTGATCGCCAACACCCTCCCTATTATCGTGATTCGGAGGGCATATCATTTCACTTTCAGCCCCTTTCATGGAGGAAAACAGGATGAAGAAAGTTGTCGTCTTTCTGGCGCTTTTCCTGGTTGTCGGCATGATGGCCATGAGCCTGGCTCTTCTCACCCCGCAGAAGGCCAATGCATTCCCGACATACATCTATTGCTCGCGCGACACCGGAGCCAATTGCAGTAATCCTGCGTACCCGTACTATTTGTATGTGGTTGACCGGACCGGCCGCCATTTTGTCGGCTGCTGCAACGGTCTGATTGACTGAGCATTCGGTCTATCTATCATCCCTCACCGGCCCGGGGAATTTCCGGGCCGGGAGTAATTTCTAATTTAAAGCAAATCTCCCCTGCGGTTGCTTCAAGCGGTTTCAATCGAAACGATTTTTGGCGATAGCTTTTTGAAGGTAAAATTGGGCTTTGGCGCTGTCGCCCCGATCTCGATAATAGGTAGCTAATTCGGAATAAGCGGAAACCGAAAAGCCTTTTGAGATATCTATCGTTTGTAACAGGACTTTCGTCCCTTCATCAAAATTGCCCTGCAACATCATGATATTACCAATGAGCATATAGTTGAGATAGAAATCGTCGGGAGCGACGGCCTGGGAACGGCGGGCCATTTGAACGGCGGAATTATAATCTTTGTTAAGATAACAATTCATGGCCTCAGTATACAGATTGACGAATTCCGGGTCGGAGTAATAACAATCGTTGACCGTGACGCCGGGTTTATGTCGGAAAAACGTCCACCAGGTACCGTGCTCGACATAAAAGACCGGATAATAGGTTTCACGAAACCGCGAGGAAAGGAAGAGGGCCTTCTCGGCCGGCGACGACGGTTTTATTCCTGTGGAAAATAGAACAAAATCAGGCCGACGATTCATCAGATACGAAACATTGAAGTTTTTTTCTTTCCATGTGGTTTGTATGCCCCCAATCAGCAGAGGATGTTTGGCGATTGTGCTATCGGTCAACCCAAGCATATCAATGACGTCGGCATCGCTGTAGTACCCCAGGGCCCCGATGGTCGAACAGGCGATACTGAAACGGCCCTTTCGGGCTTTGCGCAAAAATTCCGCCTGAAAGGTCATGGTGTTGACCAATTTTATTTCGGCTCCGCGGGTGATATTCAATTTCGCCTTTGGAATAAAATAAGTCCCGGCACCGGCGCCGCAGATTATGAGAAGAAATATTATGGAGACGGTATTCGTGCGGTTCTTGATTATTTTTTCCGACAATCGGGCGATAATGGCGGCATTCAATAGATAGAATATTGGCAGAACCGGAATAAAAAAGCGGTTCCCGTGAAGAACATCGCCGCCGACAAGGATGATATAGACGGTATAAACGACAAGAAGAATCAAAGCGGGACGAAGACGCTTATCCAAAAACCTGTAACCGGCCAGCGGAATAAGGAAGAAAAGGCCAAAAAAACCGTAATCGGTCAGGAATAACCGGAAATATTGAAGCCCTGCTTGAAGGTAGTCCATGGAAAGCCCGGTTTTGGCATAGAAGGGATTGGGAAGAAATTCATGATAGTAGTACAGCCGAAACAAGATATGGGGTACCAGAAGAAGGGTATACAGAATAATCGCCTGAAGAACTCGCCGCGAGGATTGGAAACGGCTCAAAAAATTGCAGGCGATAATAACAAGAAATACCAGCGCTCCTTCCGGTCTTGTTAATGTTGCCAGAGCCAGCACCGGCGCATAGATGAGATTACGTTCCGATGCCAAATATAAACCGCAAAAGACGAGAAAGGAGAAAAGGAGCGTTTCCATTCCCGAAATGGCCCAGTAGGCAAATGCTCCGTTGGCTATCAGAAGAAGCGGCGCACCGTATTGAACCGCCCAATTTCCACTGGGGGCGGTGAACCGACGGGTCCAGAGCCAAGCCACAATCAATATCCCGGCACCGGAGGCAATTCCCAATATTTTCGAGACCGTGATATAATTAATTCCCAGCGATCCGAAGAAAGACATAATAATTATAAGAAGGAAATTGGTGTATCCTTCGACCCTTTCACCGGGATTATAAACCAGGCCGTTGCCCGCAAGGAAATGTTTCACATAGCGGTAGGAAATGAAGGCATCATCCTGCGTGAAGGACAGGGACAGAGTATGTATCACAAATATCGCAATGAGCAATATGAGAATCGCCGGAGCGGCTATTTTTCTTGGATTCATAACAGATGAAAAATAGCGCATCCAATCCGGGAATTCAAGTAAATCGGCTTCGGCGACTCCAAATAATGAGAATCGCCGTATCGGCTTATATTACTGGCGCGGCAACTCAAGCGTGCCTTTCGAAACCGCCTTCAATCCCGGCTGGTGTCCGGACACGGCCGACGGCGGATCGGACATCTCCCAGTTACTCGGATCGTTGGGATCACCGCCGGTGTAGGTCATGCGCCAATAGATTTCGAACGCTTCATACTGGGACCAATCGGTGGAATAGTACTCGAGATAGGCGTATATGTCATAGACGCCGGTGGAGACCTTGCTGAGATTCATTTGCGCCGGAGAGAGATAGAAAATATATCCGTCACTGAGACCATAGGTTTGATTGGCGTAATCAAGCACCAGCGGATCGGTCTGGATTTCCATGGCGACCACCGCCGAGGTGCCGCTGGGAAGACACTGGGTCTGGAGAATTGTATCGGTGACGACGACCGTATCATAGTTATGGACAATAGTCACGACAGTATCATGCACGATAACGGTGGTTCGAACGGTGTCATGAATGACATTGGTGTTATAGACGGTGTCGATGCGCAGGATGGTATCGACGGTGTGGACGACCGAGGAATCATGGCTGAAAACGGTGTCGACATGCAAAATGGTATCGGGCGGTGATTGTACATACTGAATATCATGCACATATTCGGTGGAATTGACGATTTTCTCCTTGTTGTTGCAGCCGAGAAATAGAACGGCGAATAGAGCAGGAATCATTATGATTGTTATGGATAAGACTCTCTTCATTTCAATCTCCCAAAGGTCAAAACGGTATTTTTCAAGAGGGATGAGAGCAAGCGGTTTGCCATCCGGGGACAAAAGATTGGCGCGATGTAATCGTATGGGTCACAAGAAAATAGCAGGGCCCCCGAAGGTTCGTGCGGTTCGACTAAGCAACGGTATGCGGTTAGAGCGCAATGATTTGGCGAAAGCACGATATGGCGCCGGCGGAAGAAAACGAACCCAATTTGCAGAATCGTATTCATATGGTATCTAAGGAGTTATCTGGAGGTGGGTTTGCTTTCAAGAAAAATTGGGGCCGGTTCCGGCCATTTTTGGCGGTCCGATTGGGAATATATGACAATATGCCCCTGCAGGTTATATGAATAGGCGGCCGGAGCGTCTCTTGTTTTTGATTCGGGTTTGCTCTGCAAGGCATGGCTGAATTCCGGGATACGCTTTTCATCTAATTAAATTGATCCTCTTTGATTGACCGCGAGTCTCAATATATCTCGCGAACGGGCGCTGATTGCACTATGCAAGGCATGGTTGCAGTTTCTACTTTCCATATAAGAAGCCCGATGGTGCAAATGACATCAAATTGGTGGTGAAAATGCAAAAATGGCCGGCAATTGGCGCATGGACTCAGACGGATAATAGAATAAATCTTGTCAAGCAGGCTAAAGGGGCACGTCCAGACTGACAGATTCTGTCAGTATGTACCTATTATTCGGCGCACCATGCAAGAAAGTACTTGACATTATAATAGCATTTAATGTCTATATATGGTGTAAGGGTCTGGGATCGTGATTTTCAACTTCAAAAGCCACATAGGAACGAGATTGAATCGGC
>CALMKK010000352.1 GCA_937867135.1 uncultured candidate division Zixibacteria bacterium | reverse complement strand
AATATGAGTTTCGGGTTAGCCTTCCCGAGTCAATTGGTCGAGGAGGCGCTTAATTATGCGCATGACAAAGGGGTCGTTCTCTGCGCCGCATCCGGCAATGATTTCACCGAAAAATTGAATTTCCCGGCCAGCGTGCCGGAAGTGATGGCGGTCGGGGCGTCCAACGATTCCGACCATGTCACTTCGTTTTCAACCTATGGCGATAATATCGCCTTTGTCGCACCCGGCGATGCGATCCTCTCATTGCGCGCCGCGGGAACCGATATGTATGCCGATGATTATCCCCGTGAACCGGGCATCCATATTATCGATTCCATCTATTTTATCGCCTCGGGAACCAGTATGGCTTGCCCGCACGCGGTCGGGGTCGCGTCATATCTTCGTTCCGTTTCACCCGGTCTGACACCCGACAAAATCCGGGATATTATGGAGCAGACCGCCGACGACATAACCGATCCGTACGGGGTCGGCTGGAATCTCCCCGGCAAGGATATTTATAGCGGCTACGGCCGCCTCAATCTGTTCCGCGCTTTGCAGGCGGTGCCTCAAATACGAGCCCAAATCACAACCCCTCTCCCCAATTCGATTGTCTCCGGCTCATTGACCATCTCCGGGACGGCCGATGGCACTGCTTTCAATGGCTATGCCCTTGAATATGGGGAAGGTTTTGATCCCACGGTGTGGAATCCAATTTTATCATCGATAAGCCCGGTCACCGACGGGACTCTGGGAATCTGGGAAACAGCCGGTTTGACCGGACCATATACTCTTCGTCTTCGGGTCGGTGACGACAATATTTCTTACTTATCGCTTTTTGTCATTAATCAAACCTCCGCCGATATAACCGTCCCCATGCCGGATGATACCATAACCAATGCCGCCAGCATTCTCGGTAATGCTTATTGTCCCGATTTTGAATCGTTCCTTGTTGAATACGGTTCCGGGGCGGCGCCGGTCATTTGGGATACTCTGGCAATTTCCTATACGCCCGCATTTAATGCCCCTCTGGCCGGATGGCTCTCCGATCAGGTTGCTCCCGGCGATTATACGATTCATCTTTCGGTTTATTCCCAATTCGGATTGGCGGCATCGGATGCAATTTTGATTCATAGCGAATCCGCCTTTTCCGCCGGCCACGGTTGGAAAGTGTATCTGGGCGGAATTCCTACCATCGTCCCCAATTATGCCGACCTCGACCGGGACGGCGCCAATGAAATTATCGTAGGGACCTCGAACGGCATCAAGGTTTTCAATACCGACGGCACCGAGCAGACCGACAGTCTGCCCTTCTTCCCACCCAACAATTATGCCATCCCGATTGCGGTCGGAAACCTTGACGGCGACGGGATCGACGACTATGTCGCTCTCGGCTATGACCCGCCTATCGTCTATGGCTACCCCTCCGGCGCGCCGTCATTCAAAAATTATCTGGGCATTCTGCCCGGCATCAGCAGCAACCTCTATTCCGAACACGAATTGCCGAAATTATTTTTAAAAGATGTCGATGGTGACGGGTTGGACGAAATTAATATCCTTATCTATAACGGTTCCCAATCGAAGGCCTTTATTATGGAATCCGACGGCACCATGCACACCGTTCTGGATCATTATTCGATTTATCTTCCGGCCGATTTAAATGGGGACGGCAAAGATGAACTGTATGTGGCCACCGAGAATTTCGGCTTGCTCAAACAATATGATTATAATACCGGGACCGCTGTCGACAGCACTATCGTGCAACTGAACGATAATCCCTTTATTCCGTCTGATTTCTCCGCCTATGATATCGATAACGACGGACGGCTGGAGCTGATTATCTATGGCTACTACCCCGAATACGGATACCTGTTATATGCTTATGATGCCGGCTTTAATCTTTTGCCCGGCTGGCCGCATGATATGCACAGCGGCGATTTCGTGGTGCCGACCACGCCGGTTTTCGGCGATATCAATGGTGACGGTCAACCGGAATATTTCAGCACCTATTTCGATTTGAGCGCCAGTTACATAATGGCCTGGAATATCGACGGCACATCGTTTCTCCCCGGCAATTCCGGGGGATATTTCGCCACCGTCCCCGGCTTGAGCGTTCTCAACATGCTGACCGTGGCCGATATGGACGGCGACGGTACCGCGGATCTGCTGGCCTGCGCCATTAACGATTTATTCTTCACTTATGAAGTGCAGCGGCTCTATTGCTGGAACAGCCGCGCCCAAATTGTTTCCGGCTTTCCGCTGATTTCGGAAACGGGTGTCAGCACTTATTTGCGCTATACGCCGGTTATTGGTGATATCAATGACGACGGCAAAACCGACCTGATTATGACCTCGGCGGATAGCTCGCTGATTTTTGTCAATTATTCCGCCGTCGACTTTGACCCTTGCCGTGCCCCGGTGCCGATCTGGAGGTACAATCGAAGTTTCAGCGCCATTGGACACTATCCCGATTCCTGCGGACCGGTTGATGTGCCGCAAACGACACCGTCGCTCCCGGCCTCATTTGCGCTGGGACAAAATTATCCCAATCCCTTCAATGCTTCGACCGAGATCGAATTCAATTTGCCGACGCGCAGTGCGGTATCGGTAGTTGTATATGACATCCTGGGACGCCGGGTCAGAGAATTGGTCAACGGCCCTCGCCCCGCCGGGAAATATCGGATTCGCTGGGACGGCACCAATCAGGCGGGACAAGCGGTGGCCAGCGGCGTCTATTTTTATCGGATCAAGGCCGGCGAATATGTTCAGGCGAAAAAAATGGTGATGCTGAAGTAGTTTATTCAAAGAATATTTCAAATCATGAAATACCATTTGGGAGTCGAAGATATCGAACCGGGCAATTGGGTGGCCTGGGTATTCGAGCTGCCCGGCTGTTATGCCAGAGGAATTGCTCGGGAAAATGCCGTCCAATCGGCTCCTGATGCCATATCGGAATTATCGGGACGTTTAATCAGGGCCGGGTTTTTGACACACTGCAATGACTCATCCATAGAAACCGAAATCTCCGAAGAATTCTTGGCTTTTAAGAGCACGCCCGAGTATATCGTAAACGCCTTTTTTGAGGATGACAAAAGGGTCCTCGCGGAATGTGATATTCGATATGCCGATAGTCTTCTTGGTTTGAATCGAGAGGAATTATTGGCCGTGGTTTCGCAGTTGTCCGATGACATTCTGAATCGGCCAATCTCCGGAGAAGTGCAAAAAAACGTCCGGGGAATTTTGCGTCATATCGGTACCGCCGAGTGGTGGTACTGGGATCGCCTCAATCGGGCCTTTCCCCGCGAAGAGCGGCCCGAAGAATTGTTTGAGCTTTTGAGCAAAATTCGAAAATTCACCTTACGGCAATTGCCGGAATTGGCGGGAAGGGAGCTGAGGACTGTATGCTCGGGAGAACATTGGTCGCCGCGCAAACTTCTGCGGCGGACCATCTGGCACGAGCGCGTTCATACCTTGCAGATACTTAAATATCTGAAAATATTAAGTAAATAGATTCGCAATAATCCGGGGACAATAATACTTACCTTGCAGTAATTCAACCGATGCGGGGAAATTGCCGAGCGTTATCGGGCAACAGGAGTCATCGGGGCGGGCGAGGAGTCCTCGGCGCTGGTTTCCTCTTTGGTTCGCACCTGCGCCCAGATACGGTACATTTCATCCGGGGAGGTTTGACGATTCAGTATTTCTTCCAGACGACCGGCATGAACCAGATTAATCAGGGTATCCAGGATTACCGGGTCAAAGGCGATCGCCATTTCCGTCTTCATGACCTGCAGGGCCCGTTCCGCCGGGAAAGCGGCCCGATAGGGTCGCTCCGACGTTAAAGCATCGAAAACATCGCACACGCAAATAATTCTCGCGCCCAGCGGAATCGATTCTCCGGTCAACCCGGACGGATATCCGCCGCCGTCGAATCGCTCATGATGATACCTGATAAGCGGCTCGATATTCCAGGGGAAAGTGACCCCGGACAGCCTCTGGACTCCCCGGTCGGGATGCGTCTTTATTTCGGCATACTCCTCGGCCGTCAATTTCCCTTCTTTTTTGATTATCTCATCGGCGATGTCAAGTTTTCCGATATCATGCAGGAGCGCCCCGCCCACGACTTCCTTGACTTCGCCGTCGGACAGATTCAGTTCGCGGGCGATTACGAGGGCCAGTTGCGCCACCCGGTCGGAATGACCCTTGGTATAATGATCCTTTTGATCGACCTTATGCGCCATCGATTCAAAAATCTTGAGATACAACTCCTCGATGGAGCCGATTAGAGTCTCGGTTTTCTCGATTCGTCCGGTCGCCTGCAATTGCGAGAAAATATGAATCGCTCGCTCCAGCGCCTGAAGCGCCTCCAAATGGGCGTCGGCTTGAAAATATAATCTTCCCTTTTCATGAAGAACCTCGGCTTGCTGATACTGCAATCCCAGTTCGTCGGAGATACTATACGCCTCATCAAAGAACCGCCCCGCTTCGTCAAGGCGCCCTTCCCGCATGGCGATTTGTCCGGCCAGTTTTCGTGTCTCCACCAGCTGACTGTTCCGCAGTTTTTCCGATTCCAGATATTTATCGGCGTTGGCGCAGTACCGTTTGGCCTCTTCGATTTCGCCCCGCTTGAGATAAAGATCGGTCAGGTTAATGCTCAAAATCAGACAGAGCGAGGCATCTTTGATCGACTCCGCCGTCTTGACGGCCATGACGAAATTCTTGAGGGCCCGGTCATACTGCTCCTGCTCCAGAAAAGTAATCCCGATATTGTTAATCGTATAGGCGGCTTTCCGCACTTCCCGTTCCCGCTCATAAACTTCTTTGGCCAGACTGTAACTCTCCAGCGCCCCCTCCCAGTCCCCTTTCATATTGCGGATCGCTCCCAGATTGTTGTTCAAATCGGCGTATAAAATGTACTGATCATCGACAAGGGCAATTTGAATTGCCTCTTTGTACGATGTCTCGGCATCGTCGAATTCCCCCAGTTCAATATAGATAACACCGAGATTTCGGAGGCTTTTACAGATGCCCTGGGAATTGCTCAGGCGCCGGTATAATCCCAGAGCCCGATGCAGGTGCCCCAGCGCCCGATCGAGTTCTCCCTGTTTGGCCAGCAGTTGACCGATTTCTAGAAAAACCTCGGCCCGCTTGACCGGCATTTTTTTATCCTGACAGAATTTCAGCAGTTTTTCATATTCGGTGACCGCCTCGGAGTACCGCCCCAGTTTGGATAAGACCCGCCCCTTTTCGTTGTAAAGATTGAACCGCAAATCATCGGAAAAATTAGGAAGAGCTTTGGACTGCCAAAGCTCTTCCATTGTTGCCAGATAACTCAGGGCCCGCTCATACTGGAAATTCTCACTCGCGTTTTGGGCCAGTTGAAGCAGGTCCGCCAGAGTGGCCGCCCATTTGTCGGCCGGAACATTGTCTTTCAAGTTTTCAAAATTCTCAGACAGCATGGCATTCATATTATTTCAAGCGACTCTAGCCGTCCGGTTAGACATCATATCATCCAAAGCCTTGAGTTTCATTATGGCCTTTTTCAATCCGCCGCCGCCCGTCTTCTTAAAGAGAACTATCGCCGCTTCCAACCGCGACCGTGCCATATCGCTCGCGCCGCGGTCGGCGGCCACCAGTCCGCCCTCATACAGGAGCTCGGCTTCGTGTTCGGAGAGTCCATGCTCGCGGACCTGCCGCAGAGCCTTTTCAATTATATTCTCCGCCGAAACCAGATCTCCTGAACGACGTTCCGCTTCCGCCTCGATAATATCAAGGTCGGCACAAAGGGCCGGAGATTTAAGGGTATCCAGGAGTTCCCGAGCCGCTTTTATCAGGGTCCGCGCCGCTATCAGATCACCCGTCTCGATATGAAGTTTCGCCATATTCTGATAGCACATTTCCACCAGTGACAGATCGCGGTTTTCCAGCGCCAGCGTCAGGGCCTCCTCCATCGAGTTTTTTGCCTCCTGATACTGCCCCAGTTCAATCTGGGCCAACCCGATATTATGGAGGACATAGGCCTGACGTAACCTGTTCCCGGAACGCCGGAAATCGGACAAACAAAGTCGAAAGACTTGAATCGATTCTTTCGGTTTCCCTTCGATCGACTTGATCGCCCCTTGCGTGTTCAGAATGGTCGCCCGCAATTGAAAATCACCCGATTTGGTCGCCCAGTCGATCGCCGTCCGGCACAAATCATCCGATAAGGAAAATTCGCCCAATTGGAACTTCAAATTGGCCAGATTACGGACCGATTCGGCCGCGCCCCGAAAATGACCCGATTCCAGAAAAACGATTTTGGCCTGATTGTACGCTTCCTCGGCGCGATCCCATTGACCGTTCTGCATAAAAATTCGCCCGACTTCCTTGGATAGTTCCCCTTTAAGGACTTTGTCGTCTTCAGTCTCTTTCAGTTTCAGGGCCTGATTGAGCAACTGAAAGGCCACGGCGGTATTGCCCTGCTTCATCCATTCTCTTGCCAGTTCCAGCAAGCGCTGCCCTTGTCTGACAGCATTTTCAGGATTCTTTCGGTTTGTGGCTTTCATATTATCCTTCCGCATCAGGCTTACCTCGTGCTATTCCTATTAGTCCGAAATCAGGGCGTAAGCCGAGAAGTGATTCAAGGACCCGGTTACAGTTTTGTTGACGACATCGAGCGTGCACGGAATTTTCCACCATTCGCCGGTCAGATCGTTGAACCAGGCCAGAGTAATGGTCGTCTCATTAATGCCGCTCAAATCGGCGTCGCGATAACTCATGACCACCTTCACCGGCACGTTGAATTTAAGACCGGCAGTGCCGAAATGATTTTCGAATACTGCGATATCGGGAATGTCGATCGATATCAAGGTGTCGGATGACAGCGCCAGCGGCGGGAAGAATAATTCCACGTCGGCCAGCGAAACCGCTCCACCTGTGGCGGCCGAGAGAACCGTATCCACATGAACCGCTTCGCCCAGCAGTTTCATGGCGGAGAGATTACGTTTCAAAAGATGCGGTGCCTGCGGCGGCGCACTCTGGGTCGGTGCCTGCGAGCAACCCGAGAATGCCAGAAGCGCTATCACCACCGTAAGTACGATAGCCCCCGGAAGAAAACGCTTACTGAGTCTTTTTGACATTATCCTCGCTCCTTTCTGGGTTTTCGTTATCATCATACTGGTAAGGATATAATCAACCGCTGTGCCGAAAGCGGCACCGCATTTCCAATCATATCGGCCGCAATTAGTTGCAGGAGAACTGCGGGAATTGTCCCATATCCCAAAGCACGAATCAAAGGGCCCGATTGAAACAAAATAGACCGGGGTCATTTCCCGGACCTATTATTATTCGGCGGTACTATTAAGATGATAACGGGTTAGTATGATTTGACGGTGTGGAACGTTTTAGACCGGGCTAATCAACCGCCCGTTTGTTTTTATCCAGGCCGTTTTCGTCCATTATACGGCGCAAGCGGGCCCGGGAGATTCCGAGAATTGACGCCGCCTGTGTGCGGTTCCATTGCACCATGTTGAGAATCTCGCCAATCGCCTGTTTCTCAATCGCTTTGAGGGTTATCCCTTGATCCGGAATTTCGATGATTATTTTGCGCCGTTCGCGGGCGGTCACCCGGCCGTTTTTAACAGCCTCTTTCATCGCTTGAGCCGTGATTTGCTCGCTGGTTGTCAGAAGCACCGCTCTTTCCACGACATTGCGCAATTCCCGCACATTCCCCGGCCAGCTGTGTTGCTGAAGAGCCTCAACGGCGCTTTCATGCAGGGACAACGCCGGACGATTATATAATGTGCGGTAGAAATTGAAACAGAAATGCACCAGATCGGGAATATCTTCTTTCCGTTCCCGGAGCGGCGGCAGATGAATCGCAATCAAATTGAGGCGGAACAGCAAATCCTCGCGGAAACGATGCTCGCCTACTGCCTGTTCCAGATTGATATTGGTCGCGGCCAAAACCCGGACATTAATATCTTTTTCCTCAACCGCTCCGAGCGGGCGGAGCCTCTTGCTTTCCAGGATTTTCAGAAGTTTGGCCTGCGCCGGCCGGGTGAGATTGCCGATTTCATCGAGAAAAATCGTGCCATTATGGGCAAATTCGAACAACCCGGTTTTATCATTCTTGGCGTCGGTGAAGGCCCCCTTTTTATGCCCGAACAATTCCGATTCGAACAATTCATCCGGTATCGCCGAACAATTGACTTCGATAAAATTCTTGTCTTTCCGCACCCCGTTATAGTGCAGGACCTTCGCCAGCAGGTCCTTTCCGGTTCCGGTCTCGCCGAAAATAATGGCGTTGGGATAATCGACCTCGCTCAAATGATCGACCATTTTCTTAATTTCGGCCACCCGCGGCGAGTGGCCGATGATGGAATCGAGCCCATACGGGTCAGTCGGCGGGAGCGGTGCCGGCGGTGTTTCACTCTTCTTGCCGTTCCCTTTTTCGTGCAGATAGACTTCAATCCGTTCATAGAATTGTTCCCGGTTGACAATTTCCGCCACGCCCAGTTGTGCCACGCGCAAAGTCTCGGCATCATCGGGGGATTCGGCAATTCCGACAATCCGAAGTTTATCAAACGATTGCGATAGCTCGGAAAGAAACTCCTCGCTGGAAAATTCCGGTCTTTCCAGATCGACATAAGCGGTCCCGTCGGAACATTCGAGATCGGGCACAATCGGTTCGCGGCAAAGAGCGATATTTTTTGAAATCGGCTTTATTTTGCCGACTTTTTTTTCCAGTTCTTCTTCAGCCTGCCTGTTGCCGAAAACAAAGACCTTAGGAGTCATAGATATTATTCTCCATAAACGACTTATCGGCAAAAAAAATTAGTTTTATATCTTTAAAAGATTGCATAACAAAAGACCGCAATAAGATACCCGACAAGATATTTGATTGGATTCAAAGCGAGCTAAGATATACCTCTCGCGGCGGTGTTCCGGTACCTTCAGATCCCAAAAAAGAGCTTGCAAAAATGGGTATTTTGGCCTATATTTAGTATAAATACCAATCATTGTCAAACTAATACGGGAGGATGTATGGGCAAAATTGCAGTCATCCCGACAATTCTTGTCCTGTTATTAATAGGAATGCCGAATGTTTTTTCGGCGATTATCCTTGTTCCGGACGACCAACCGACCATTCAGGCAGGCATCAACGCCGCCTTAACCGGAGATACGGTTATGGTGGCGGCAGGGACCTATACCGGCGACGGCAACCGCGATATTGATTTGATGGGCAAGGGGATTTACGTGACCGGCGGCTCCGACACGACCATCATAGATTGCGAGGGATCATCGACCGAAATTCATCGCGCCTTTTATATTCATCTGGGGGAAGATACCACTACCGTCATAAATGGCTTCAAGATTATACATGCCTATGAAAAAGGCGGCGCCATTCAATGCGATGCTTCATCCCCTATTATCCAGAATTGCTACATTACCGGCAATCAGACTTTGGGAATCTACGCCTCCGGCGGATCCAGTCTCAGAATATACGGCTGCGTGATAAGCGAAAATATTCTTTACGGGGTCTACATAACCAACAATACCGGAATAGATTCCCTGATAATGGGTAAGTGCCGAGTCCTTAATAATTCCGGCACCGGGATACGCATCGAGCAGACCGCCGGCGTCTTGAATAATGTCCATGTTCTTGATAATGACGGCGATGGCGTGCAGGTCATTTGGGTTTCGCCCGTGAAATTGAATTATATGCTTATTAAGGGCAATCATAAAAACGGTATTCGCATTTACCAGACCGGCTTGACCGATTTCAATATAGCCAACTGCACGGTTGTATCCAATGATACCGGCATCTATTTTGACTTCGCACCGCCGAAAATAATATCTCCGACCCCGGAAGCGAATGTCGCCGATGGGAACATTATCAATTCCATTGTCGCCTTCAACGCGCAAAGAGGAATTGTACGCGGCGATATGGTAGTTTCCTACCATCTGGAATGTAATGATGCCTTCGGTAACCCTGACGGGGATTATGTGAATATGCCGTACTATCCCAATGATTCCGTGGGCGATATTTCCTACGACCCGATTTTCTGCGATGCCGGCGGCGGCGATTATACGATCGCCAATATTTCCCCCTGCGCACCGGCCTACAACAGCTGCGGTATCTATATAGGGTATTACGGCATCGGATGTACTCAGACTTTTATCTGCGGTGATGCCAACATCAGCGGCGGCGTGAATATTCTCGATGTTTCTTATATAATCAATTTTCTGTACAAACATGGCCCGGCGCCGAATCCGTGGCAATCGGCCGATGTGAATCATTCCTGGGGTGTTAATATCATCGATGTCTCTTATTTGATTAATTATCTTTATAAGCACGGCCCCCTGCCCAATTGCCCTTGAGCGCAGTAAGGAGGGGCGTTTCGGGCTGTTGCATAATATCGGCTAAATAAGAAAGGGCGGACACTCAAGTCCGCCCTTCTATTTAGTATGCGGCAGATGAAACATCGGCCGCACACAGTACAAAATACTAATAATTCAAGATCTTCTCGCACTCGTCTTTGTCGACATCGAGCACATACTTGATCCCGCTGATTCTTTCGGCGTCGCGGGTCAGCGCGAAAATATCATCGCGGGTGATATGCTGCAATCCGAACTTACGGGTCCCGGCCATCAACTGCCGCAAACCCTGGGCAAGACGCTCGTAGTAGGTGTAAAGTCCGAGCGCCCCGGTCGGAACCTTCTCGAATTCGGCATCGCCCAGTTCATGACGCAGGTCGGCCGCCGTGACAAAAATCTCATCTTTGGTGTTGCCGAACCGTTCCACATAAACCGGCACCTGATTTTCGGCGATGGTCCGGCCGATCGTTTTACCGACCATGGCCGCCGCAATCGGGCCGCGCGCCATCCCGATTAGTTTAACAAACGGGGCGCCGAGGGCGAGGCCCTTGAAAATCTGATCCTCGAACGTGAAGCCGCTCGCGAATGCGATCGGCGGGACATATTTGCCGCGATCGGCCAATTTCTTGGCATAAAAATAAGTCAGGGAATGAAATTCCACCGGAGGAATACCCCATTCGTTCATCATCCGCCACGGTGACATCCCGGTGCCGCCGCCGGCGCCGTCCACGGTCAACAGATCGATTTTGTACTTCGAGGCAAACATAATCGCCCGGGCCAAATCGGCCGGACGATACGCGCCGGTCTTTAAAAAGACATATTTGGCTCCGGCTTTGCGAAGTTCTTCCACCCGGGAGGCAAATCCTTCCTCGGTCACCATGCCGACTCGGGAGTGACGTTCAAACTCTTTGAACGCCCCGCGCTCGAAGGCGTTAATAACATTGGGGTCGGTCGGATTGGGCAATACCACATAGCCGCGCTCATAGAGCATCTGGGCCTTCTTGAGGTTGCGAATCTTGACTTCGCCGCCGATATTCTTGGCGCCCTGCCCCCATTTAAGTTCCACGATTTCGACACCCAGTTTCTGAATAGCGTATTCCTGCACCCCCAGACGGGTATCTTCGATATTGGCCTGCACGATGATGGCGCCGTAACCGTCGCGCTGATGATCCTTGAACAGGCTCACGCGCCGTTTCAGGTCGACCGTATCAACCACTTTACCGTCGCGGATGATCGACTCGACATCCATCCCGACCACGTTTTCGCCGATGGTCAATCCGGTTCCGGCCAAGGCCGTCCCGATGGCGAGCCCTTCCCAATTATTCTTGGCGACATCGGTCGATCCGATACCGGGAATCATAAAGGGAAGTTTGAACTTGATGCCGTTATCATGACCGAAACGGACTTCAAGGCTGACATTGGGGAAAATGGCCTTATCGCTGTCGGCCTCGATACCGTGCGCCCCGACCGCCGTTCCGGAGATATTAATATGGGAATAATCAACCGGATAGGTCTTTTCGGCGGCACTGGTGATAACGCCGAACGGCTGCGGATAGATGACCTCGTGTCCGCGGTAGGCCGATTTGCCGATTTCACACATCCCGATACAGCCGTCAACGCAAGTGACACACATGCCCGAAGCCGGGATTACCGAACCCTCGGTTCTGTTTTTGGTGAGCGTGGCGGCCGATGCATTTACTCTCGAGTACGTCATTTATTGTTTCCTCCTATATTTCTTTCAATCTCTCTTTATTTCGCAGGCGACACATGGATCCATATAACACATCATGTCGTCGAACTTATCTTTCAGGTAGCAGGGCGGATGAATATTGGCACAGCCGCCGCAAATCGCCTTGTCCGGATCGGTATAGGTACAGCGCAACTGGCAGGCGGGACAAACATAGATGCACCCCCCGCACAGACGGCATTCCTCCGATTTGATATCGAAGGGGGTTCCGAGGGATCGCTTTTCGCCCCGGCCCCGGAAGCCGATCGCCTTGGCCATCATCTGCTCTTCGCACATCCGGACACAGAGTCCGCACATGATGCAATCTTCGTGTTCCTGACGGAACCGCTGTTGCCGCACCTGATATTTGGAAGCCAGGTCCTGGATGATTTTGGACTGCGGGCAGGATGCCAGAAGCAGTTCCAGAATCATCATCCGGGCTTTCATCACCCGGTTCGAGGCCGTCCGGACGATCATCCCTTCTTCGGCGCGGGAAGTGCAGGATGTCACCAACCGGGCCCTTGGTCCGTCGCCGACTTCGACCACGCAGAGACGACAGGCGCCGTATGGCGACAGCCCCTCCATATGGCACAGCGTCGGAATCGGAAAGCCGTAGAAGTTGGCCACTTCGAGGATAGTCATCCCCTCTTCCACCGTCACACCGAGGCCGTTCAATTTCATGTTAATCATATCATTTCACCTCAACTTCCATACGTTCCGGTTTGGCCGTTTCTTTCGGGCGGGTGAAATCAAGATCGCAACGGAGGCACCGACAGGCCTCGCGTTTCGCCTCTCGAACCGTCAGAGACATTTCCACCTCCGCAAAGCCGCGTTTGCGCCATGGCACCGCCGCGCGCGGCGTTTCCACGCGTAAGTCCGCCGCCGTTTCTTCATCCACCTCTACCGGCGGGACATAAATCTTCGGCATGCGGACCGACGCCGGCTGTTTGAGTTCAACGCCACGGACATAACGATCAATCATCACCGCCACCCGTTTGCCGGCCGCAATGGCATCGACAATCGTATTCGGCCCGGTGACCAAATCGCCGCCGGCAAACACTCCGGGACGATTGGTGCAGAGGGTTTCGGAATCGACCTTAACGGTGCTGGATCGTTCATCCACCTCGATTTTCATCTTACCGGCTACCCCCAGACAGTCAATATCGGAACCTTCGCTGATGGCCACGATAAGAGTGTCCAGCGGAACAATAAACTCACTGCCGGGAATCGGTATCGGGCGGCGCCGGCCGCTCGCATCCGGTTCTCCGAGAATATTCCGTTGGCACTGCAAACCGGTGAGACGGCCGCTGTTGGTGAGAATCTTGGTCGGCGTGGTTAAAGTCTCCAGTTGGATCCCTTCCTGCTCGGCCGCTTCAATTTCTTCTTCGAAAGCCGGCATTTCGTGCCGGGTGCGACGATAGAAAATGGTGACCCCGGTGACATCTTCCTGACGAAGCGCCACGCGAGCGGCATCGACCGCGGAGTTGCCGCCGCCGATGACCCCGACCGCACCTTTGCCGAGTTTCTTACCGAAAACATTAAATGACCGCAGGAACTGAATCGACGGATAGACTCCTTCCGAATTTTCTCCGTCGATTTTCAAAGGAATACTGCGATGCGCTCCGAGCGCGAGAAAGACCGCCTTATAACCTTCACTGAAAAGTCCGTCGACCGTGAAATCTTTCCCGAGGGCGCAATTATATTTTACCGTGATATTTTCATCGATTAAGGCTTCAATTTCCTTTTCAATTATTTCGCGCGGGAGACGATAGGCCGGGATGGCGGAAAACATCATTCCGCCCGCCTTTCGTTCGGCGTCGAAAACCGTCACCCGGTACCCCTGAAGCGAGAGATAATGAGCCGCCGTCAATCCGGCCGGGCCGGCGCCGACAATCGCCACCTTCGGCGATTCTTCGTTAGCGCGCAGGTGCCGGATCGGAATGTATGACGACGGTTCGGCGCGGTCGGTCACGAACCGCTTCAAAGCGCGGATCGAAACCGCTTGTCCGCCGCCGGTACCGGCGCGGCATTTTTCTTCACAGGGATGATTGCAGACACGGGCGCAAACCGACGGGAACGGATTGGCCTCGCGGATGACACGGTAGGCTTCATCATAATCACCGCGGGCGATATAAGCCACATAACGCCAGGCCTCGGTCCCCAGCGGACAGGCCGACTGGCAGGGAGCCCCCACCAATTCCTTGCAGACCCCGGCCGGACAGCGCTTGTTGACGATATGCTCAATATACTCTTCTCGGAAGTACCGCAGGGTGGAAAGGACCGGGTTCGGGGCCGATTGACCCAGACCGCACATGGTCGTGTCTTTCACCACCAGCGCCAATTCCTCCAGAAGGTCGAGTTGCTCCAGCGTTCCTTTGCCTTTGGTAATATCATCCAATATTTCATACATCCTCTGCGTCCCTTTGCGGCAGGTGAAGCACTTCCCGCATGACTCGTCTTTAAGGAATTTCATGAAATATTTCGCGATATCGACCATGCAGGTGTTTTCGTCCATCACAATCATACCGCCGGAGCCCATGATAGAACCGGCCTTGACCAGAGAATCATAATCGATCGGCAAATCAAACATGCTGGCCGGAATACATCCGCCGGATGGTCCGCCGGTTTGCACGGCCTTGATTTTGGCGTTGCCGACCGGCCCGCCGCCGATATCGTACACGACATCGCTTATTTTGATTCCCAGCGGGACTTCCACCAAGCCGGTATTCCTGATTTTTCCCACCAGAGAGAAAATCTTGGTCCCGGTGTTGCCCGGAACGCCGACTTTGGCAAACTCCTCGGCTCCCCGGCTGATTATGACCGGTATATTGGCCAGCGTTTCCACATTATTAATGCAAGTGGGATGACCGCCGATTCCTTTTTCGATCGGGTAGGGCGGCCGTTGCCGCGGTTCGCCCATGAGCCCCTCAACCGATTTAATGAGGGCGGTTTCCTCACCGCAGACAAAGGCCCCGGCCCCGCGGACGATGTCGATATTGAAATCGCGGCCGGAACCAAGAATATTCTTCCCCAAAATACCAAGATCGCGGGCCTGACGCAGAGCAATCAGGGTATGCTTGATGGCCAGGGGATATTCGCTTCGGACATAGATAAATCCCTGATCGGCCCCAATGGCCATTCCGGCAATCAGCATCCCCTCGATTATGGCGTGGGGATTACCTTCGAGAAGGGATCGATCCATATAGGCGCCCGGATCGCCCTCATCGGCGTTGCAGACCACATATTTCTGCTCGCCGTCCTTCCCCGAGGCGCGGGCCAACTGCCACTTCTTGCCGGTTGGAAATCCGGCTCCGCCTCGTCCCCTTAAGCCCGATTTCAAAACTTCATTTACAATCCACTCCGAATTATTTCTTTTCAGGGCTTTTTCCAGCGCGGCATAACCGCCCTGCTCCATATAGTCGAGAATCCGAATCGGATCGAGTTTTTCGTTATCCCCGAGTATGGTGCGGGTCTGTTTCTGGAAAAAGGGAATGTCGTTTTGACTCTGGCATGCCTTCAACGTCCGCGGTTCTTTATAAAGCAGTTCTTCGGCGACAAAGCCGCCGAGAGCCGCCTCGATAACGCGCGGGACATCCTCCATTTTCAATTTCGTATAAAGATGCCGTCCCGGCTGGACCAGAATGAAGGGATCCATTTCGCAGAATCCCTGACATCCGGTTATCCGAAAGCCGAGCTTGTCCTGAAGGCCTTTATCGAGTATATATTTTTTTATGATTCTGATGATATCATTGGATCCGCTGGCCTGGCCGCCGGTCCCGGCACAAATGACCAGGGTCGGCTTATCATACTGAATTTCTTTTTCAGCCATGATCCGGCGGCGGAAGTCAATGAATTCATCAAGCGAAATAAGTCGTTTCATTTAATTAAATCCTCCTAATTGCATTAGCCGCCGTCGCTCAAAAAATAAGCGCCCCGCTCAGATCCAGCATATGCCCTTTGCAGCCGCGCCGCGAGCAGATTTGAACTATCCCGCCGCCCCGAACAATCATCGGCACCATCGGAGCGCCGCACTCGGAGCAATTGGCGCCGCCGATCAGCTCGGCATGACAATGAGGACAGAAGAACTGCACCTCAGAATCGGACGGAATATCATATTCCGAGTCGCTGTTGTAACTGCCGTAAAGGCCGGAAAGCGCCAACCAACCGTGCTTCTGATCGAATGCCACAGTCACCCGGATCGAGGGATGCCCGTCGATGGGATGACGCGGATCCATCAGACTATGATTGCACCGGGCGCAACCCACTTCAATGGGGAATATCCGCTGGTCGGTGATAATTTCAACTCTATCCAGACCGGTTTTGGCCCGATGGAGAATATCCGCCACCATCGAGGTTTTCACTTTCGAAAAGTAGTGGCCGTCGATTACGATAATCGGCCCCAGGGCACAGGCGCCCAGGCAGTTGACCGTCTCCAGCGTGAATTCATTATCCGGAGTGGTTTGTCCGGCGCTGATTTTGAGTTGCCGCTCCAATTCCTGAGCGATAGCCGGACCGCCGCGGACATGACAGGCGGTTCCCAGGCAAACCGATACCAGATGTTTCCCGCGGGGTTTCAGACTGAAAGCGCGGTAAAAGGTGGCGACACCATAAACATCAACCAGGGATCGCCCTGATTTCTCGGCAACCATTTTCAGGGCTTCGGGGTGCAGATAACCATACCGGGCCTGAATTTCCTCCAGCGTGGCGATCAGCCCCCCCTGCGCTCCGGTATGCTGCTCAATTATTTCAGCGAACATTTCACAATACTGGATCGGCCCCTCCCGCCCCTGCCTGTAAATGCAGTTCGGCGCGAAATTACAGGTCGAGCAGAGACCGGAAATATCCTTGACTTCCGTCATTACCATTCCTCCTTCAAATCATCCTCAGGTGTTTCATAAAATTTTCCATGCACCCGCAACGCTACCGAGCGCCTCCGGATTGCGGATATCGGTTCAATCCAATTGGTACTCCTCGCAGTGCCAGACCCCTCCATGCGAAGTGGCCAGGGCACACGTGGTGCGGTGACAGCAATTCACACATAATCCCTGATATACTTTATCCGGATCGACCTTGTTGTCCGCCGAACGGAACGACACGGCCGGCCCGTCTGAGTTTCCTTCAATACCGTCCGGATTCTCCGCCTCGTACATTTCACAAAAAATCGCCCCATCCTTATGCGCTTTGAGATAAGCGCAGGTTGGAGCGTGAACACAGGCCGAACAGAGACCCGCTTGACGGGCAACTTGCGGCGGCTGAGCCGGCTCCGAAACAGATTTATTTGATTTCTTGATTGGCCGGTTAGACAGAATATCCCCCCCGGCATATCCTGCGGCTTTCGAAAATCGTGGGGCAGTTTTGATACCGCCGAGCCACTTTCTCTCCCTCTCGTTCACCCGGTGCAAACGGTTAAAAGGTCCAGCAAGTCGCAATTAACAAATCAGGGCAAAGCAACCGCCGTACCACCGAGTAATAATCAAGCCGATATTAAAAGAGTCATCGAAAAATTGCCTAATTTGAAATTTATATTATTATGATGCAATAGCTTACCATATACATATAACTACTCTCTCTTCCTATCGGAAAATGCTAAATATGGATATACACATATTATTCCCGGGGAATTTCTCCCCAGCGAGACATAATTACCCGGAAATATGTCACTTAACACAATGCGGCATAGCAACTTAATATGGTCAAAACAGGTCTATTATCGAGCCTTAAATAAGTATCCCCAAAATCACTTATCATAATGATACTCAAGGAGATATTGCTAATCGAATCGACAATGAGGAGAAACTCCTTGACTTTTGTCTTGTTTTAAGTATCTTTCTTCAAAGAATAGCCATGATTAGCTCAAAAACACAAATTTCGAATATTTTAAATTGGTGGTGGGGTATGGCCTAGGTATACCCTCCGGCATATATAAAAATTCCCGGGTGGGAATACCTGAAACTGGTGTTCCCGCCTTTTTTATTTCCCGGAAAGACCGAAATGATTAAGAAAGATTTATATCCCAAATCATTGCGAGGCCCTGCTTGAAAAAGGAATCCGAAAATAATAATCATCTTAAAATTGGCGAACTGCCCGATTTAAGGGTTTTGCACATTGATAGCCTCGTTTTTCACGAGGATCCCGACGAGGGGCGGCTTCTGAATCTGGTCAGTCGGCTCGGCTCGGAAGGGATCTTGAAAAATCCGCCGATTGTGGCGGCCGCCGACCGGGGACAACGATTTATTATTCTCGACGGCGCCAATCGAATCACCGCTTTAAAGAAACTGAAATTTGATAATATTCCGGTTCAGGTGGTGTCGCCCGATGATCCCGATCTCGAAATTCGCTGCTGGCACCACGCTATCGAGAAACTCGATAAAGATTATTTCCTTAGAAATATCTCGACGATGCCGGGAATCCGTCTGATTCGGGTCGATACCGAACAGGCCGTCCGCAACAGCGATGATTCGGAATGCAACCCCGAACATGCCCGCGACGGGTATCTATGCCAGTTAATATTCGAGAGCGGCGAAATATTTGCGGCTTTCAACGGCGGCAATCTTCTGGAGCAATTGGGCCATCTGAAGAAAATAACCGACCTCTATCTTGACACTCCGCATTCGGATCGGGTCAGCTATACCAACCTTAATCATCTGAAAATCAATTATCCGGAATTCCGGACCCTTATAACATTCCGCCGCCTGTGCCTCTCCGAAGTCGAAGATATTGTCATGGCGGGGCGGAAACTTCCCGCCGGTATCACCCGCGTGCTTCTGCCCAAAAGGGCGCTGGGGCTCAATATCCGACTGGAATTTCTGAAGTCCGATTTAACCCTGGATGAAAAAAACCGTTGGCTGACCGAAATGATTCACAAGATGGTTCTGGCCAAAGCGATTCGGTTTTACCAGGAGCCGACTTTTAGATTCGATGAATAGAATAATACAATATAACCCCCCCTCGGAGGCCACAATGGATACGAACAAAATTTTATTGACGGAAGAGGAAATCCCCCGCGCCTGGTACAATATACAGGCGGATCTTCCCACTCCCCTGGCGCCGCCGCTTCATCCCGGAACCTTGAAGCCGATCGGCCCGGCCGACCTGGCGCCGCTGTTCCCGATGGAACTTATCAAGCAGGAAGTAAGT